>JAJRVM010000250.1 GCA_024277285.1 Planctomycetota bacterium | reverse complement strand
CGAACCAGTCAAACATCCTCGTCCTCCGGCTGATTCACATCAGGGCGAGCGGATGCCAGGGCGTGTGGCGACTGATGCGATCGCGCAGACGCTACCGATTCGTCGCCAGTCGCAGTGTTGGCCGAAGTCGTGTTGGCCGAAGTAGTGGATGGGACCTCGATAAGAGGAGCGTTCTCACGCGTTTCTTCGAGAAACTGTATGGCTAGATCGCTGGAGAGGCGAATGTCCTGATCGGTGGCTTGCAAGCCGGCGAATTTAACCAGGTCTGCTCGGCGCAAGAATTCACGCAGCAAGCCCTGGTGCGCACGAGAAAGTGCTCCCGACGTACCGGCAACGGCAAGAAACTCTTCCGTGGTCAACTCGGGCGCGCGGAGGTCGAAGCGATCCTCCAGGTAGCGGCGGATAATCGCCGAGATCTCCACAAAGAATGCTTCGATCGCAGCGGCATCACGTGGCGTGCTGTGGATCAACAGATGGTCCAGCCGCGCTCGTGCGATTTCATAGGCATTGCGTCGTTGCCCCCGTCGTCGCCGTGAATACCAGACCAAGGCCAGCGCTCCCAAGACGACAATTCCGCCCAGCGCTGCCGCAATGCTCCAGTTCCGGGCCGGCGAGGTGGACTTGGGTAGCGCCAATTCGCCCAGTGGGGGATTGAGTTCGACCGCAGCGTTCTTGGGCAATACGGATTCGACCTTGAAATCAAGCCGTTCCGTCAGGATCTCGTATGCGTCGAGGTCGTCGGGTG
Organism: Planctomycetota bacterium; assembly: GCA_024277285.1. Next base: position 9,969 of record JAJRVM010000250.1, on the reverse strand, counting down.
CTGGTTTCTGGCCCGGTCGGTTGTCGACGAACTCGATCAAGATCGGCGGGATGGACTGGTCACCTGACAAATAGGGCTGCAGCGTATAACGCTGTATATAGACGGTCGAACCGTCGTCCGCGACGTGTTGCCGCGGAACGTAGTCAATAATCGTATAGCGACTTAGCGCCTCACCGAACTCCGGCATTAGCACGTCGACGCCGGCGGCTGCTTCCACTTTGATTGCCAGCACGATTTCGTCACCAATCGTCGGCGTTTGCGGTGTCAAAGTGGTGGTAACGCGAACCGGCCCCAATTCGGCGACGCGAGACAGTACAGTGTCGGCGGTCCAGAGGGTGGCCACGCACAACATGAATTGGATCATCGTAGCCTCCGTTTCGCTCGCATGCGGAAGAAACGCGCGAGTGGATCGACGATCGAACCGGACGAGTCAATGTGGATAAAGTCAATCTTCGCACTGCGAAAGTGGTACTCGAGTTGTTCGACTCGTTCACGCGCCTGCTGCTGATAGGATTGGCGAAACGCCTTCGAGCTGGTATCGCATTGCATCATCTTGCCCGATTCGGGGTCGAGCAATTCGACCAGCCCAAGGGGCGGCAACTCGAGTTCACGCGGGTCGGTGATCAGGACTGCAATCACGTCGTGCTTACGATTGGCCATCTGCATCGCACGCAAATAGTCGTCATCAAAGAAGTCGCTGACGACGAAACAGACCGCTTTCCGCTTGGTAACCGACATCAAGAACTCCATCGCCCCGGCGATGTTGGTCGCTTGGCGGCCCGTTCGCCACCACGCGCGACGACGGCCCCATGGGAGCCAGCGGTGTCGTCGGTCCTTAGGCTTGGTGCGTTGTGCAAGTTGCGCTGCAAGTTTCGTTTCGTGTGTCAGAACTTCTCGGACAACACGCAGCGCGTGTTTCTGCCCCTTGCGAGCGGGAATATACTGTTCGATTCCGCCGTGAAACAGTGTCAAGCCGACTTTGTCGTCGTTGAACGTGGCCGAAAAGGCAAGCAGTGCGCACAGTTCCGCCGCCGCTTCGCGCTTTGAACGCGATGCCGTGCCGAAATCCTGGGATGCGGAAATGTCGGCCATCAACATCAAGGTGAGTTGTCGTTCCTCGACGAAACGCTTTACATACGGCGCGCCTAACCGGGCCGTCACTTTCCAATCGATGGTCCGCACCTCGTCGCCCGGTACGTAGGGACGTACTTCATCAAATTCGATTCCACGCCCTTTAAAGACCGAGACATATTGGCCTGCAAGAACGTCGGCGACCTGACGGCCCGTACGAACCTGAATCTCTCGAACGCGCTGGATGACTTCACGTGCAAGCATGGTGGAACCAAGGACTTAAGCATTGTCTGGAGTAGCGAATGTCTGGAGTAGCTAACGTCTGGACTGGCGTTGGAGCAACGAAGTACCAGCGGAATCGATCGGTCGCCGCTTAATGGCCATAGCCCGTCTCGGTTGTGACTCCGGCGTGATTGGACGAGACCGGGCGATACGTTGGTACGCGGTGGGGCGAAGCGAGGTTCGGATTGTGAGCAGGATTACGATTACAGTTACGAGTAAGACGACTAGGGGACGGGGACGTTGTCGAGGATCTTCTGGACGATATCGTCGTGGCTCTTTCCCTCTGCTTCTGCTTCGTACGTTAAGATGACGCGGTGCCGCAAAATTTCCATGGCAACGCTCTTGACGTCATGGGGCGTCACGTAACCGCGACTCTGCAGGAAAGCGTGTGCCTTGGCCGCTTTCATCAGACCGATCGAAGCCCGCGGGCTGGCACCCGTTTCAATCATTCCGTCAAGCCCCGACACGCCGCATTCCTCGGGTTGGCGAGTGGCGCGGACCACGTCGACTAGATAGTCACGTACTTTCTCGTCGATCCATACCTTATGGACCGTGTCGCGGGCCGCCAGGATGTCGGCAGGTGACGCGACCTTGCGGATCTCCGGTATCGGCTGGCCGTTGGCCATTCGGTCGACGATCTTGCGTTCCTCCTCCTTGCTCGGATACGGCACCACGACCTTGAGCATGAAGCGGTCGATTTGGGCTTCCGGCAGCGGGTACGTCCCCTCCTGTTCAATGGGGTTCTGGGTCGCCAGGACCAGGAAGGGTTCTTCCAAGGGGAAGCTTTCCAGCCCAATCGTTGCTTGCCGCTCCTGCATCGCTTCGAGCAGCGCCGCTTGGACTTTCGCCGGCGCTCGGTTGATTTCGTCCGCCAGGATCAGATTCGAGAAGATGGGCCCCTTGCGGACGACATAAGTCGATTCCCGCGGGTTAAAAATCTCGGTGCCGATTACATCTGCCGGCAACATGTCGGGAGTAAACTGGATCCGTGAGAATCCCGTGTCGATGGCGGTGGCCAGGCAGCGGATGGTCAGTGTCTTGGCCAGCCCAGGAAGTCCCTCCAAGAGCACATGCCCACCGGTCAGCAGGCCGATCAGCAATCGGCTTAGCATATGCTCCTGTCCGACCAACACGCGGCCAACTTCGTCCTTCAGGCTATTGCAAATCTGCGCATGATGGGCAATTTGTTCATCTAGCTGTTGCGCTACCATCAAATCGATACCTTCACTGCTGTAAGCTCGGAATTCCTCAGAATCGTCACTATTGATTATAGAGCAATGATTATAGAGCAACGGTCGCTCGTTTTTCAGGCCCTATCATTGTTTCTGGGGTGAGGTCACTTCCGGCCCCATGCTTCTATCCGATTCATGGTCGTTTGTTGCCGCTGGGACGCTTTTCTTGCTCGCTGGATAGATCGGTGGTGCGATGTTCCGGTGTGCGGCGCGCACCCCGCCGCCACGGCCGGGGGCGCGAGGCGACCGTTACGTTGGCATGGGCCTTTGTCTGCTGTCGAGTGCCCACTCGATACGCCGCGGCTCTGGGGTTACGGTTAAACTGGGTGGTTTGACGGGCTCGTGAACGGTATATTGTGGCTGTCGCGTGGTCTCTGCTTTTCGCGTCGTCCATTCCAACGAGTTGCTGATGCCCCTGAACTTGCAACGCCAGACGCTGGTTGAAACGCTGTTCCCTGATGGCATACCACGTTTGTGGTGTCCCGCCTTGTCACACTTTTGCGCGGATGGCAGCATCGACGCTGCGCGCGTAGCGTGTCACCTTGAAGCGATTTCTCCCTACGCCAAAGGGATCATGGTCCCCGGCTCGACCGGCGAGGGTTGGGATATGAACGATGCTCAGGTTCGCGATCTATTGAGTGTGGTAATGCGATCAGCTCGCTCGCTCGGGTTGCGAGTGCTGATAGGCGTGATGCGGAAAGAGGTTGCGCAGATGCTTGCGGTGATCGAGGGAACTGTCAGCTGGCTGTGCGAGGAAATGGAACAAGGTAGTGGTTTGGCAGCGATGCTTGCTGCGAACGTTGTCGGGTTCACGGTGTGCCCACCGTGCGGTCGAGATCTATCCACCGAGCAGATTTGCAGCGCGCTGACGGACGTGTTGGAGTTGGGGCACCCCACGGCGCTTTACCAATTGCCGCAAGTGACGGGGAACGAAATGAGTCCGAGTTGCGTCGCTAGCTGTTCCAGCGATCGATGCGATTGTGGTCCGTGGCCAACTGTGCCAGACGCCGGGCGAGGTTGCCGCGATCATAGTCGGCGTTCATGCGCCACCGCCAGTTGCCATCGGACGTGCCAGGTGTGTTCATGCGCGCGGATTGATCGAGTCGCAGCAGGTCTTGCATCGGTATGATCGCGGTGCGTGCGACTGATGCCATCGCCACGCGAATCAAGTCCCATGCCGGGTCGTGTATTTCGTGACCGAGAACCTCGGCGAGTTCACGCTGCTTGTATTCGGGCAAGCCCTCGAACCAACCGACGGTCGTGTTGTTGTCGTGTGTACCGGTATAGACGACCGAGTTTTCGACGTGGTATTCAGGCAGATGGATATTGCCGATTTCGATATTCTCGAAACCGACCTGCAGAACTCGCATGCCCGGGAATTCGAAGCGGTCGCGTAGTTCTTCGACGTCGGGGGTGATTACGCCAAGGTCCTCGGCAAGAAAAGGCAAGCGGCCTAACCTAGCTCGCAACGATTCGAACAGCTCCGTTCCGGGCACGCTAACCCACTGCCCATTGACCGCCGTTTCGTCGTCCGCGGGGATGGTCCAGCAACCGGCGAAGCCACGGAAATGATCGATACGAACGGCGTCGACCAGTTCGAGTAGGGAGCGGAATCGGAACATCCACCAGTTGAAATCGTCGTGGGCCATGGCATCCCAATTGTACAACGGATTCCCCCAGCGCTGGCCGGTTGTGCTGAAGTAGTCGGGAGGTACGCCGGCGACAAACCGTTCTTGTCGCGTCTCGTCCAGCAGGAACAATTCCGGTGCGTACCACACGTCCACGCTGTCAAGGGCGACGAAGATCGGCATGTCGCCGATGATGGCGACACCATGGTGATTGGCGTATTGTCGCAGTGCAGACCATTGTTCGAAAAAGAAAAACTGCCATATACGTTGCAGCTCGATACGATCGGCCAGTCGAACTCGCCAACCTGCTTCGGCTGCGGGGTTGCGCATTGCGATGTCCTTATCCCAATAACGATTCCAAGTCGCGCCCCAATAGCCTTCGGCAGCCGCTTGCCGATCGAAGTGTTCCTTGACTGCCATGAACAGCCCGTACGCATCGATCCAATTCGAGTGCCGTGTGCAGAACGTCGCGTACGCAGCCTTGCGTTCTGAGTCGGCGTGCAGCAGAAAGTGTTGCGCCGCCGTTTCCAGAACCGGAAGCTTCCACGTTTCCAACTCGGCATAGTCCACGTGGGTCGAGTCGATTGAAGGCAGCGCGGATGCGAAGTCGGATGAACGTAGATCACCTTGTTCGACCAGACGTTCCAAGCTGATCAAGAGCGGGTTGCCGGCGACCGAACAGAACGACGAATAGGGGGAAGCGCCGAAGCCAACGGGGCCTAGCGGCAGGATTTGCCACAGTGCCTGGTCCGCCTCGACCAGAAAATCGACGAAGCGATAGGCCTGTGCGCCCAACGTACCGATCCCGTAGGGGCCCGGTAGTGACGATGGGTGGAGCAGGATTCCACTGGCGCGCGGGGGCAATTCCATGGTTCAAAAACGCACAAGAGCTGGTGGATAAGTTGATCGCGTGGCCGCAAGATCGATTCCTTGCGAGAATAACGCGCCGCAGCAACTTGTGATAGGCCCGCCGCAGCTGGGCCCGCTGCGGCCGGCCCGCCAGGACGTTGCCAACGAACCAATGCACGACCCAATTTGCTGAGTCCTGGCGGCTTCAGTTACGTGGGGCTCGTTAGGGTTGCTGAGCGCAGATGCGCAGCAGGACCACCGTGATGTTATCGGGGCCACCGCCGTCAAGCGCCATTTGGATCAGTTCATCGCATGCCGCTTGGGGCGACGTGTGACCGAACACGGCGGCGGTGATCCTGGCGTCATCGACCACGCCGGTCAGTCCGTCGCTGCTGAGCAAAAGCGCGTCGCCGTCGAGCAGACGAATCTGGTGTACATCGGGAATCACTTCATCCCCTTCGCCGCCAAAGACACGCGTCAGCACGTGATGGAACCGTGCGACGTCGTGGGGAGACGCGCCCGATTCCAGTAGTTCTTCGGCAAGCGTATGGTCGTGCGTAATCTGTTGTAACTGGTTGTCCCGGCCATGGTAAGCGCGGGAATCGCCCACATGAGCGATGACGGCGTCCCAATCAGTCACATAGGCGCAGGTCCATGTGGTTGCCATACCCGCAACGCGCGGGTTATCCCGCGTATGTGAAAGAAACGCTTGTTGGATCAATTTGGCGTGCCCAGCCACTCGCGCTTTGATCTCGTCGGCGTCGGCGCCGGCCAGTTTCATCAGCCAGCTGGTAGCGCGTCCGGCCGATTCCCAGCCGATGCGGATCGCCAACTCACTAGCTAAATGGCCAAACCCCTCGCCGCCCACTCCATCGGCCACAATCAACGTGTACGCTTCGTCCGCCGGGAGGTCAACTTCCTCGATGTCGACATTGGTTGCCAATATCTCGCGCAACCGTTTCCGCCGGATCACTGCGTAATGGTCCTCATTGCGTTGCCGTACTTTGCCCTGATGTGTTGCCGCGCCATATTGGATCTTCACGCGGTCCTGGGCAGGGATCCAGAACCGTGACTCGGTAGTGTCACCGCGCTCCAGGCCGTCTTTCGTATCTTCTAAATCGTTCGAATCGGTCACGGGAATGAGCTCCGTGCGTTGGAAGAAGTTCAGCGATCACGGTGAAGGCTAGGCTTCGTTTTAAGACTCGATAGAGCCGCTATATCTAACCGTTTTCTGCATGGTATCCGCCTGAAATGTGCCAACCATTTCAGAACGAGGCGTTTGAAGACAAAGCCTTGTGCCTGCAAGCGAAAATCACGCTACTTGTCCATTCTATTCGATATTTCTGGGGGTGGGCAACCGGTAACGCGAGGAGGTCGAGGCGCGGAAGCACGTACGGGCTTGTTAAACGGAGACTCGATGGCGCGATCACACGCAGTGCTTCAGAATAGGGCAGCGACTGAATGTTGCCAGGTCATTGCCGGCTGGTGGAGCAACGTCGCGATGCCCACTGGCAACGGCCATCCGAAGGCTTGCGGCGACGCTACGTTCGGATGGATGCTCAATCCCGCCAACAGGCGGGCCACAACCTGCCCACCCCTGCCCTGCAGTAGGCGCCAACGTTCGTGTGCGCAAGTGTCCAGCCACGCCGAGGCAGTTTATTCTAATTCGAGTATCGTACCGGAACTACGGAGGCTCAACCGTGTTCATTTAATGTTAGCCGGTTCGATTCCCATGGTTCACGGCTTGATGCCCTGCTCTCTAACGGCCTCATTATGGTATTCCCAGGCTGTGGGTTCAGTGGTAATTGGCGCGGTAACGGCTAAGAAGAGGTATGGGCCACCAGGCTCGAAAACGCTTTATCACGTCGTTTTCGCGCGAACCTGTTGACTGGGCCATATACTGTACGACATGGGAATGCCGAGTACGAATTTTGGCAGGTCCCGTGGCCCGCAACGCGAGGGACCGGTGAATTGGAACAGGTGATCATAGGGGGACGCGCGCTAGCGCGGGCCCCGTTTGGCCACGCGGAACCACCGTACGAGGAGTCGAAAATGGTGCGATGTGATGTAGTCGATCTGAGGTGCTGGCAGGACCGTCGGGTTGGTCGGTTTGGAACCGTGGCCGTGTTGCTGCTGATCTTGGTGTGGGGTTGGACCCCCGTACATGCGCGCGCCCAGTCTGGCGTAGTCCCGTCCGCAGCCAAGTCGGCGCCAGCGAAGAAAGCGGCCCCAAAAACGATTTCAACGAGAGCACGGACTGGGAACTCTGCGACTGGGAACTCTGCGACTGGGACTCCCCAGACGATCGATCTCAAATCACTGGAAAAGCGGATCAAGCGGACGCTTGCCAAAGTCATTCCCACGGTGGTGTCCGTTGCGGGGGGCAGCGGTGTCGTGATCAGCAAGGACGGTTACGTGCTGACGGTGGCACATGTCGGCATGCGTGCGGGGCGCCGCGTGCGCGTGACTTTTCCCGACGGCCGTCGAGTGTGGGGCATGACCTTGGGCAATGACCGAGGCGTTGACGCGGGGTTGATTAAGCTGACGGGCGACGGCCCCTTTCCTCACGCCAAGATGGGCACATCAAAGGACTTGAAGGCCGGGCAATGGTGTATCGCGCTGGGGTATCCGGTGTTGTTCGAGCGTGGCAAGGCGCCGGCGGTGCGAATCGGCCGCGTGTTGAACCATCGCGACACAACCGTGATAACAGATTGCACGATCATGGGCGGTGATTCTGGCGGGCCTCTGTTTGATGTTGACGGCAACGTCATCGGTATCAGCAGTCGATGCGATGATCGTTTAACGGTGAACATCCACGTACCGGTCGATTGTTTTCAGGACACGTGGGATCGGCTTGCCACGAGCGAAGACTTCAACAGTCGTTCGCGGAACATTGCGTTCCTGGGAGTTGCGGCGGACGAAGACGCTTCAGACGCGCGCATTGGTGAAGTGTTTCCTGGGACTGGTGCGGCCAAAGCGGGCATTCAAGTGGGGGATGTGTTGTTGAAATTCGACGGTCACGAGCTTGGGAAATACAGCGAGTTACCGCCGTTGATTCTCAAACATAAACCGGGCGACGAGGTGGAAATCGTGTTGCGCCGTGGCAAGGAGACCGTGAAACTGAAAGCGAAACTAGGCGATCGTGACGAGTGAGTAGGTTCGCTGGACAGGGCCACTTCGTCCCCAACGGTCGCCAATCAAGATCGAAAGACGAAACCTCCAATGACCAAGAGAAGGCGAAATCCGAAGCACGAATGCCGTGCAGAACGGGACGCGGCAAAGGTCGTCCGATCGAAACGCATTCGTCATTCGGGCTTCTTGCGTCATGAGTCACTGATGACTCGTCTTTTGCGAAGGAACGTGAGCGCAAAGTGATGCTGTCGGATTAGGTGCGGTAGCGAGTGACGCGGCGTTGGCGATCCAATGTGTGAAGATTCGGTTGGTCGATACCGGCACGTGCTACAAGCGGTGAAGCCGGAACGGCTAACCACCCAACAGCAATTACTGCAAATCGTGAAATTCCTGCAAAAGTGAGAAGCGTGTTGAGACCAGCAACGATGAAACGCGCCCAACGAATTGTTTTCGTAGTGATCGGTCTGTCGGTAGGCTGTGTGGAGTGCGTTACCGCTGTGCACGGCCTTGGTTCGCCGCAGGAGATCGTGGCCCTTCAAGCTGATTCAACGGCTGACGGCGGAGAGTCCGTGGAAGTGGTCGAGTATTTGGCGCAGCGAGGTGAGAGGCGGCGCGGTGAACCGGGGTGGTGGGGACGCTGGTGGCGTGGTTCGATGCGCAATCAAAAGAACAATAAGGAAGTGAAATCGGCATACAAACAGGCCGCCGAATCGGTTGGCAAGTCAACCGGACATGTTCTGGTTGACGGAAAACCGGTCGCACTGGCAACCGTAGTCGACGCTGACGGGTATTTGGTGACGAAAGCCAGTTTGCTTGGCACCAGCAAGCAATTGACGTGTCAGTTTGCCGGTGGCGAGCCGATCGCTGTTGCACTGATCGGTGTCGACAAGGATTTTGATCTGGCGTTGTTGAAGATCGACGGTCAGAAGCTGAAGCCGGTCGCATGGCGCAGTGAATCCGCCGATCCCGGTACCTTGGTTGCTGCGGTCGATCCACACGGCGAGGTACTCAGCATCGGAGTCATCAGTACCGAACCGCGCCGCGTGCGGGGAACGCGCGACCCGAATCCGCGCCGCGCTTGGCTGGGCGTCAGTCTTGGGGGTGGCGAACGCGGCACCGTCATCACGCAAGTGCTCGATGGCAGTGCAGCGCAACGAGCCGGACTGGAAGCGGACGATCGCATTGACCGTATCGATGGTGCGGAAATGAAATCGATGGAACAAGTGATTGCGACGATTGGCAAACACGCGCCGCGTGACAAGATCGCCGTCATGGTCCAACGCGAGGGAGAACTGCTTGAATTCCAAGTGAGACTTGGCAAACCGCCCGCCGATGCTTCGCCGCAGGATCATTGGGGTGGCGGTCCGTTCAGCGTGCGGCGTGGCGGGTTCCCCGAAGTCTTGACGCACGATACGATCATTCGCCCGTCGCAGTGTGGTGGTCCGCTAGTCGACACTAACGGCGAAGTGGTCGGCGTGAATATCGCCCGCGCCCTGCGAGTCAGCTCGTATGCCGTGCCTGCCGCAACCGTACAACGGCTGGTCAAGCAGCTGAAGAAGAGCTAGGCCTGGATTCGTCGGACAAGAACCCCTACGTCCGACTTGCTGCGCTGCTTCTTGCAACCTTGGGATCAGTCCGGTGCTAGGTCCCGACTTATCTGACCAAGTTTGTCCCGGATTAGGTGTCTGACAATTTGGCTCTCGATGAGCTCGAAGAATGGCAAACGGCCACCTGATCGGAAGACGTTCCACCGAGCGCTGTTTTTTGCCCGTCAT
>JAJRVM010000249.1 GCA_024277285.1 Planctomycetota bacterium | reverse complement strand
TTCACGGGCCCCCTTCGCTCCCCGCCGCCGAAGGCGGCGGGGAGCGAAGGGGGGGGGAGTAGCTGGCATCGCGGGTAGCTCACCAGGCGTTTTCACCCATGGGACAAGCCCATGGGAGTCTCTTGAAAGCGACATTACTTCATTCGGCTAAACTGTTACGGGAAAAGTAACGCGCGAGTTTTTCGGCTACGTGTGAGTCGAGACGGCTGTGTGCCACCCGACTGGTTCCAAGAACAAGAACAGGCAATGAACCTGATCGGGTGCCACTGCACCGGCAGACGTCCGCCGCAGTGGCGCGCAACGGCGTCTCGCGCAACGGCTATCCAAGTCAGCGCCGCAGCGGCGGAGCAGTGCGCGGTGCCAGATGGGCTTTCATCCTGCTGACACCTTTTTATTGCAGTAAAGTTGGCTCAAGATGTTGGCCGCCCTTCACCCGGGATGGAATCCCAGGCCACATGCGATTGGGAAACCGTTCGGCAGCGCGGTACGCATCGGCCCAGCGGGCCGACACAGGGGGCAGCTGTTTCTGACGCGTTGTGTTTTATTCGAGCGAGTAGCTTTCGGTGTTTTCCCGGTCTGGAGCGATGTCGCGTCGAGATGATTCCGCGTCGGCAATCGCATCGAGATTGAGTACCACCTGGTCTCCAGACGCCAGGCCCGCACGAATCTCGACAAACGAATCCGTGGCGATTCCCAGCTTGACCGGACACCGTGTCACTCGGCCCCGCTCGGCGACGAAACAAGATGCCTCAGGGCCGCGCTGCACTATCGCTTGAATCGGAACACAAAGGACGTCATGCAGATCGGTAATGTGGATTTCAACCACGGCCGTCATGCCAGGTTTGATCAGGTCCACTTCTTGCGCGATCGTAACAATCGTCTCATAGACTTTCGTATCCGAGTTAAGCCATCCGCCGGGGTCAGGCAGCACATCGACAGAGTCGACCGTGGCGTCATAACGTCGATCGGGAAAGGCGTCGATGTGGACTTTCGCCGGCATCCCGGCCTTGACGCGATCGACCACCGTCTCATGCACGGAGGTTTTTATCTGGATGTAGCGCAGATCAGGGATCGACATGATGATTTGCCGGTTGCGCACGGCCACGCCTTCGGCAACGGTTGACGTCCGGCCCCACCCGCTTGACTCGACGTGATAGGCGACCATACCGTCTTGCGGAGCGTAAAGCTTACACTTCTTCAATTGTACCTGATAACCGGCCAACCGTGCTTCATGCCACGTTTTCCCCAGTTCGGCCATTTTCAGCCAGACCTTAGCCTGGGCTAACGCCGCGTCGTTGTTTAGTTTTACTTGTTGGAGTGCCCGCTCGGCGGTGGCCACGGCGCCCTCAAGTCGCAATTTTGAGCGTGCATAGCTATAGTTCATCAGCTCGAGTCGACGCGACTCTTCACGTTTCACGGCACTGCGCGCACGCATTGCTCTCAGCTTCGCTTGTGCAAGGTCACCCTTGCTCTTGTAACCGAGCTCGTGAAGTTGCTCTGTTCCAGCGAGATTGCGCTCGTCGATTTGGCGTCGTGTGGCTTGTTGCTGAATGCTCAAATCGACGTTTTGCAATGCCATCTGGAACGTGCCACCCTGCTCGTCCTCGTATTGCAGCAACTCAAGCTTGGCCATCTTCAACGCCAATTCCGCGTTCGCCTGAATCGTCTCGTTTATGGTCTTGCGGTTCTCGTAATCAAGCGTTCGAGCTTGAAACTGCCCGCGTGCATAGATGGCTTTCAGAACCTGGGACTCGAGCCGGTCGATATGCGAAGCCGTATCCAGTTCAACGACCAGGTCACCCTCATGAACAAAGGAACCGTTTTCAACGATCCAGAGAATCGTTGTGCCGTTAATTCCATCCCCGTCGATATCGTCGACTCCACATACAACCTGAACATTCTTCTGACTCTCCACCGTTCCACGTTCGATTACCTTGATCGGCAACTCGCGCCGTGCGACGGTGAAGAGGACCAACGACTGACCTGATGGCTTGGAACGGCCGAACAGACTGACCATGCCGGCCAGCAAGCTCGTTGCCAACACCACGGTCGTCAGCACCACGGCCGACACGACAAACAGACGACGGCGGCGGCGGCGCATCTCCGCGGGATCGTGCGGTTCGGTGCGTGCAGACACTCGCGGTTCGGACGGCTCTGTGGGCGGTTCGACCGAATGCGCGGGAGCGGGAGTTGACAAGGGCGTTGATGTCATTGCGAGGCGGACGGTAGAGTGGTAAACCTCTCGGTAACCGTTCACGGTTTTTCTTAATCCGTAACAGTCTGGCCAAACGAAATTGGGCGTGCATCGAGGTCTGGTTGTTTATTGATCGATCCCCACCACTTTGTGCGGTGGGTGAAGAAGCTCATTGGGCTGTAGAAAACGCGGCACTGCTAGGTGACAGCCGCACTCTGGGGCTGCGGTAAGCTCGGCGGAGCGTCATTTCATCAGCGTCTGTCGGCGTTTATTAGCGGTCCCCTTCCTGAACCTGCCGGTCACGACCTCGTTCCCGCGAACGATTACCATCGCATCGCGGGGACGAAAGCAGTGCAGCTTATTTCAGAGTGAGATCACTACCTACCATGCTACCAGCTCGACCGGGGGGCTGTCGAGCATGATTTCGGACAGCGCAAGCCCACCCTGCTTGTGATAGCAAGCAAGGCCCAACCGGTAAGATCAAACCGAGTCAGTCCATATCATGACTCTGGGGCAGTTCGTCAATATCGGTCAAACCGAAGAGGGCCAAGAATCGGTCGGTGACGAAATAGCGTGGCGTGCGTGGTTTTTCATCCGGCCGCTCGATCCGCAGCAGCCGCCTGCGGACCAATTGCGACAGGAGCGAGCCGCTGGGACGGCGGCGTATTTCCTCGATATCGTGCCGCGTGCAGCCTTGTTGGTAGGCCACAATGGCCAACACATCAATCACCGCCTGAGACAGACGCGCCTCACGTACGCGGCCATAAAACACGTCGCGCAACGATGCAAAGTCCTCACGCAGCTCGAGCCGATACCCGGCGCTGTGCATCGCCACATGAAAAGGGTGCTGGTGCGCGCGATACTGAGCGTTCAATTCGCCGATCAGCTCGTCGACCTCTCTTGTCGAGACCCCTCGCATCAAGGATGCCAGCCGCGCGCAGCTGAGCGGCTCATTGTGTGGATGCCCCACAAACAGAATGGCTTCGACAATCGACCTCGGCCCCAGTTCGCACACCTCGTCCTGGTCAGACGACGTGCCTTGGTCAACAATCTGGTCAACCAACTCCTCCGGCCCCGCCGCGCGGCGCTTGTTCGGGGGCTCGTAGGGGTCATCCCCCTTACCGATCAGCTCGGCATACGCTTTGCTCAGCTCATCAAGCGAGATGCCCTGATCATCGTCAACGGCCCCAAACTGATCCAAACCGAAACCGTCACCTGCAAGGCCGTCATCGTTCGGTCCAGTCACGGGATCGGTAGACCCAGTCCCGGGATCGCTAAAATCAGTCCCGGGATCGCTAAAATCAGTCCCGGGATCGGTAGGCGGTTGCTGAGGGAGATCGGAGTCGAGCGGGTCTACCATCGTTGTTCATATTGGCTCTTCATAAAAGCCAGTCCATCGCGCGCCAACTGTTCTTCGCTATCGTACATACGTCGCCAGATCTTAGTGGCTGCGACCAATTCGGGCAACGCCAAGCCGAACGCCTCGATCATCAACCAGCCATCGTAGCCAACTTCTTTGAGCGCATCGAAATTCTCCTGCCAGCGGACATTACCCGATCCCGGTGTGCTTCGGTCGTTTTCCGAGATGTGCACATGGGTCAGGACATCGGCGCAAGCTCGAATCGCGCTGGCCGTATTCTTTTCCTCGATATTGGCATGAAAGGTATCGTACATAACGCGGCAATTGGGATGATTCACGGCTTTGGCAAATCGCGCAGAGTCAGCATGTGTATTCAGGAAATAACACTCGAACCGGTTCAGGCATTCCACTCCCAGCGTCACGCCACATTGCCCCGCGTATTCCGCCACCTCCGCCATCGACTCGACGCCCCACTTCCATTCGTCTTCGGTCGGTCCCTGGCCGGAAAAACAGCCCAGCGCGGAGTGAAACGGCCCGACCAGATGTGTGCAGCCTGCCGCCTGGCAACAGTCAATCGCTTTCTTGTTATTCGCCACACCGGCGGCCCGGACCGTTGCATCGGGACTGATCGGGTTATCTTCCTCGCCCCGAACGGTCACGGCGGTTCGCTGCAGCTCCAGATCGTCCAACCGCTGCGCCCAGGAGGCATACTTTTTGACCGTCAAGTCAAACATCGGCAACTCGACGCCGTCATAGCCCATTGCTTTGAGCATCTCGAGGGTCGGCAAAATACTCTCGTCCAAATCTCCCGTCCACAACAACAGATTCATTCCAAATTTCATCGACGTTTCTCCTTCAGCTCAAGAGGCGTTGGGACCATCAAGTAATTCCGCTAATCGTTCGCGAACAGGATGCCGGGCAGCGGCCAGGACGGCGTGCATTGATGGCGGTAATTGGGGCAATTTGACGCGTCGCATGACGCCATTAAGTCGGCCGCGCAATCTGGCATCATCCAAATAGTCATACAAGAACCGTTCGCGGCAAAACAGACCTATCAGCTCGGCAAGGCGTTCTGCACGCCCGGTCGTCATTTGGTCGACCGCCCCGGCGATCCGCGTCGGGTCAAGCCGCTCCATCGCTTCGTAGTAGGCATCGAGTTGCTTGATGTCTTGTTCGATGAGCGCGGCGTCCAGCAGTATTTCGACCAGGATGTGCCCCAAGAAGCCATGCCCCATGAAATTGGGGCGAAATCCGGCCTCTCCGTCCAGTGCCTGGCGAACATCGAGCGTAAATTGCATGCTCAGTTCGGCAAATGCGCGCGTTTGATGAAACCACGCATCATCATGATGGTGCAGGACCACGCCCCGTGCGACTCCCGCCAACACGGGGTCCGCATCGTCGATCCACGGCTTGGCCAATTTGGCCCGCGCACGAACTCGGCGGTCCACCACACTCAGCCAGTCCGGCACCGCAGTACCGGCCATGACCAGCGGCATGTCGACCAAGTGTCGGCCGTGCGCGAAGTAGTTCATGCGTTTGCCAACGGGTCAGTCGATGGTAATCCAGTTACCGGACCGCGCACTTTCAAGCACCGCGTCACAGACTTTCTGCGTTCGCAGTCCGTTGCGGAAGTCGGGTTGCGTAGGCTTGCCCGATTCAATTCCCTGCAGGAAATCGGCCAACGTGTGTACAAAGGTGTGCTCATACCCGATCGTGCAACCGGGCACCCACCACTTGTCCATATAGGGATGCTCGGGATTGGTCACATGGATCCGTTGCCAGCCGGTCAGATGGTCTTCGATCTTCTTGCCGGTATCGGGATCTGCATAGCGGAAGAAGTCGAGGTACTGCGGGTCTTCCAGGTCGAAGAAGACGCTGCCACCTTCGCCATTGAGTTCAAACGTATTGTAGTTCTTGCGGCCCCGTGCATACCGCGTGCTCTCGAAAGTACCCATCGAACCGTTTGCGAAGACTGCCAGGAACATGCAGGCGTCATCGATTCCCACCGGCTCGACCTTGCCCGTTTCCTGGTGCATCCGTTGCTTGACAAACGTCTCGGTTTTGGCCGTCACACTTTGGATCGGACCATTAATCCACTCGGCCGTATCGATCGAGTGTGCCAGCAAGTCACCGGTCACTCCGGACCCAGCGGTTTTCACATCAAGCCGCCACAGGGCGGCGCCACCTTGGGGGACATCTTGCGAGATCGTCCAGTCCTGCAGATACGTCGCTCGATAATGAAAAGGCCGACCGATACGGCCTTCATCGACCAATTGTTTGGCCAGCGAAATTGCGGGGACGCGGCGATAGTTAAAGGAGACCATGTTGGCGACACCGGCCTTTTCGACCGCTTCGCACATTTCCTCGGCTTCCGCCACACTCATCGCCAACGGCTTCTCGCAGATGATGCTCTTGCCGGCAGCGGCAGCGGCGAGCACGATTTCCTTGTGCGTATTATTTGGAGTGCAGATGTCGACGTGATCGATGTCATCACGTTCGATCAGCTTGCGCCAATCCGTTTCGTACGATTCGTAACCCCATTGGTCCGCGAACGCGCTGAGCTTATCGACCGGGTCCAACGCACAAATCGCTTTGAGTACCGGCTTGATTTCCAACGGAAAGAAATTGCCAACTCGGCAGTAGGCGTTCGAGTGCGCACGCCCCATGAATCCCGTTCCAATAATGCCGACGTTCATCGTCTTTGACATAGCTTTCTCTCTTCTTTCTCGTGCGGTTGTATCGGGTCACTAACGATCGTTATGCAACGGCTACTCGTACACACGCTTCACGGTTGCACTCGTTTTGTATTCGCTCAGAACGTGTTTCAAAATTGGTTCCCAACGCACAATCGGTTCGTTTTCTACTTCCAATGTGGAGCAGAACCAAGCGATCTTCGGCTCCGAGCCGCTCCTCCGCGAATTCAGAAACACGTTCTTAGACACAGCACAGCTTAACTTAGACACAGCACAGACCGGCCCGCTATGCGAGCCGGTCAACTTGCCGCCGCTCATGCGTTGCGATAGTCGCCAACCTTCGGAACGGAGGGATGGACATCCGGACCGAAGTAACGCAACGAGACAAGCGGCTCGCTGCCATTGTTTTCGATCTCGACACCAGCCGTGGCGGCTTCGTGCGTGATATAGACTTCGTCTTCCGTCTCGGCGCCGAACCGAATCATCGCCGGCGTCTGCAGGTTCAGTTGCCCCATACGGCCTTTCCCCTGAACCGTGATCCAGCCGCTGGCACCTGGATCCTTAAGCGTGCATTTTGCTCCTGGATCGACGGTCAGCTCGCGCGCGGTGAACAACTGTTTGCCATCGATTCGGCCATAGACGATCCAACGATCGACCCAACCATCGCCACTGGCAAAAACGATCGGCTCGAGATAGGTATTTTCCTTGAAATGCGTGTCGACGTTCTTTTCCCAGTCAAGCTGATCGATGATGTAATCGAGATCCTGTTGCTTGTCTTGCGGAACGTCCTTCACACACAGCGACCATGGCACTTCGCGTCCTTCGACCAACGACTGGTACATACCGAAAACGTCGCTCCCCCATTGCGGCTCGTAGGTGCATAGCGACCCGGGTGCATGCAGGACGCCCGGCGGGATCAGCCAACCGCTCCCTCGTTTGAGTCGATAAGCGCGCGACAGATCGAGGATTCCATTATCGCCTTTGCTCCAGTCCTCCAGGCACTTTCGCAGTTGCTGCTTGGTGGTACCTGGTTCGAGCCCCATGAAGGTATAGCAAAAATTATTGTCGACATTGTTATACTGAGGCGAAAAATAATAGCTCTCCGGCTTGCCTTCCTGTCCCGTCAGCTCGGCATGCTTCTGGCTCTGGTGCATATGGTGTGGAATTGGGCCCATGTTGTCGAAAAATTTCGAATAGACGGGCCAGCGTTCGTACGTATCCCACATGCCCTGGCCGACCAATCGAGACCCGGCTGCGGCAACGGCGTCTTTGAGCGTGAAGTGCATGCCATTGAAGCTGACAAAACTCAACCCTTCATGCCAAACGCGTCCCTCATTGGCCGCCTCGGTCGTGCTGGCAAACCAACGTTCGTCGATGCCACCACGCTCGGCACCATAGGCATAGAGATCGTCTGGGTGCAGCTTGAGGCGTCGCCCCGGATGTAGAAAGCTGCGCGGAACCCAGGTCGGCGTCAGCCGCAAGAGCCCACCGGACGCCTCCAAGGCCTGCTCCAAGACGGGGGCCACTTCAGCGCCCTGAATTACCTTTGCCGTACTCATTTGCTTTTCTCCACAAACCGTTATTTATGAATTGTTTCCGGCGCACGTTGTTCGCGGGCCGCCCCAACCCCACCACGCGGGCGGAATACCCCAAGGGGGGCAGTGCCCTGCGGAGCGACGGCAAGCGATTCTGTTTTGTATGCGAACGAGCCCCCCGTCGCAAGTAAACGACCTCAAGAATATGCGTAACCACGCTGCTGGGCAACGCCCCCATTTGCCCGTACATTGGTTTATACATTGGGCAGCAGGGCCGCCAACCAACTCCGAGCTACCACTCGGGGCCCCCTTGGCCCGCTCCCGTTGGTCGCTGGAGCTTTGGCAAAGAGATAACGATCTTTGGAGTTAGTAATACTGCGGAGAACGTGACGTTTTGGCGCCTGACTTGCCGGGCAAAGTACCCCGGAGTTGCCGCGTCCTCGGCGCAATATTACTCTTGCGAGCGCAAAAGTGCCGCGTCAACCGCGTGTTGCGACGGCGCTACCACCAAGGGGCTGCGGACGTGTTCAGCAGATGAAGTCGTTCGGCCTGGCCAAATAGGCGAAAGCATCGCGTGAAGACGAGGTTCGAGCGCGCTCGCACCCGCGCAGTTCGTTCGGGAACCTGCGTTTCGGGAATTCGTAAACATATCGGGGAATCGCAAGCCGGAGAACAGGACAAAATGGCGGAAACAACCTGGGTACTCGCCGATGCGGCGGAACACGAGTATGTCGAGCAGCTGGAAGTGACACCCCAACTCGTGGGCGGAGCGGCCAGCGGTTACCGAATTCACAAGTACCGCCTGCGCGCCGGTTTGAGCGATGGGGTGGATGTGGTCCATATCGACAACGGCAAGCTACGCTTCGATGTCCTGCCAACGCGTGGCATGGGACTCTGGAAGGCCTGGCTCGGAGACCAGCAGATCGGCTGGAACTCGCCCGTCAAGGGCCCCGTTCATCCCTCTTTCGTCCCCTTGGCGGACCCGAGCGGCCTGGGGTGGCTCGACGGCTTTGATGAACTCCTCGTCCGTTGCGGCCTGGAGAGCAACGGTGCGCCTGAATTCGACGATCAAGGCAAGTTGGTCTACGGCCTGCACGGCCGCATTGCCAACAAGCCGGCCTGCGAAGTGCGACTGCACGTCGATGGCGATACCGGTGAAATTACACTCACCGGCGTCGTCAACGAAATCCGTTTCCACTTCTTCAAACTCCGCATGTTCACCACGATCAAGACGCGTGTGGGCAGCAATTCGATCGAAATTCGCGATACGATCGAGAACTTGTCTGCCAGCCCCACCGATATCCAGATGCTCTACCACATCAACGTGGGGCCACCGCTGCTCGGCCCGGGAGCCAGCGTCGTCGCGCCAGTCAAAACCCTGGTACCGCGTAATCCGCGTGCGGTGGAAGGACTGGCGCATTGGGCTCAATATGACCCGCCAGTCGCCGGCACCGAAGAACAGGTCTATTTCTTTGATTTGCAGGCAGACACACAACGCCGCAGCGCGGTCATGTTGAAGAACGCACAAGGCGACTGCGGCGTGAGCGTCCATTTTGACCTGCAGCAACTGCCCTGCTTCAGCCTCTGGAAGAACCAGACGGCCGAAGCCGATGGCTACGTGACCGGACTGGAACCAGCAACGAACTATCCCAATCCGCACAGCTTCGAACAACGCCAAGGTCGTATCGTCCCCTTGGAACCAGGCGCAACCTGCTCCTTCGACTTGCGTATCGAGGCTCTTGCCAACAGCACCGAAGTGGCTCAGACCGAAAAACATATCCAGTCACTTTGCCAAAGTGACGCCGTGCTGCACGATGCCCCCATCCCCTTGTGGTGTGCGGAATGAATGCGGGCGAAGACCGTCTTCGAGTTGATGCCGACTGAGTATCGGTCAAGAAATAAGGTTCTCCCTTCGGGGTACAACCGCTTCGCGGTAAAGAGCCAGGGCACCGCCATGGGCGAACGAAACGCGCCGGAAGAAATGCTGCACAGCGTTGCCTATCGGGGCGAAGAACCAAGACGAAAAAGAGCGTCTGCAGGGGCACAGAAACTGCCCAATTCGTAACTGTTTAGCCATCTGAAGTGGGACGTGCACTCGAGTGCATTTTTCATTGGTCGACTCCCATCGCCATGTGCGGTGGGTGAAGAGGATTGGCAGGCTACCCGTGGCGTCCCATCCCCCACATACACGGCCCCACTTCCCTCCCCGCCGCCTTCAGCGGCGGGGAGGGAAGTGGGGGGAGTAGCTGGCATCGCGGGTAGCTCACCAGGCGTTTTCACCCATGGGACAAGCCCATGGGAGTCTTTTGAAAGCGACATTACCTCATTCGGCGAAACGGTTACCCCAATTCAAAAATGCTCATATTGCCCACAACCCCATATTTTTAGCACGCCGGGACAAGCCCGGCAGAGAGATTGTTGCATTCGTGTTGCGCAGCGTTTCCGTGAACCCTTGCAAGGCAACCCGGTCGCGTGCCGCGTCACTTGACGATTTCCAAGTCGGCCATATAGATAGCGGTAATCGTCTTGCCTGCATCATCTTTTTCGTGGGACGAGTACCACGATACGATCGCGTGTGTGGGGCTCAGTGGCAGCAGGCCAGGATAGGAATTGTCGCCACCACTTGGCAACTCGGCAAAGTCGTGCAATTGATCGCCGACCAGCCAACTGAGGCACGTCTTGGCACCGCGACCAGCAACGTTTTTCCGACCTCCCACGACGTAGCGATCGCCCCACTGCGCGAGGAGGGGGCCGCCAACATAGCGTCCCAAATCGAGTCGCTGCCACTTCTGGTAAGGTGGCTGTGAGCGAAGGAGCTGCGCGTTCTGGCCGCCACATCGGCCGACGGCGATGATATCACCATCGTCTTTGAACAGAAACGCCGTCTCATCGCCTCGGTCTTCCTGGAAGATCGCACGCTTGCGCCAAATCAAACCGTCGTCGCTTTCGAGCATCAACGATTGAACGGTTGGTCCTTCCCCGCGTGGGCGGTCATCGAAGTCGCGTTTCCGCCGCCCGCAGAGGTAAGCCGTTCCGTTGAATTGGCTGGCACGCCAAATATAATGACCAAACGTTCCTTCCAGCATGACGGGGCTGTGCCAGGTGCCTCCATCGTTCGACCAGGCCGCGTATCCAAGGTGTTTATTCAGATCATATTCGCTCACCGGAATCGTCTTCGCGCCACTGTACCAAGTGCCTGTATAAACGAACAAGCGGTCCTTGAAGACCAAAAAGTGCGGGTCGCGTGTGTCACGGAATTTCACCTGAAAGCGATGTACTTGTTCCCATTGCCCGGCATCATCACTCCGCAGAATTATGATCGAGGCCGTCGGATGAACCATGTGTCCGTCGGGGCAGCTGCGGAACGCCAGGTAGATCTTGCCGCGGAATCGGACAAGATCCGTGAACGCGTTGTGCTCACCATTGTAAAAGACTCGGCGCACGTTAGTGACCTTCACCTCGGGCAACTCCGGCTTGTCGCTGGCCGTTGCCGCTCCGGCGAGCGTGGACAGCACAACACTCAAACCCGCCAGACAGTACCATTGCAGCACATGGGAGCGACCGTGAAACATGGGCGTGACTTTCATTGAAGATGGGTAGGGAGGAGGGTGTATCGACGGATAACGGCTCCCGACGTGTCTACTCTGGCCTGCGCCGAGCACACAAGAGGGAGGAACTTCACGCGTCATCATAACACGGCGGAAGGTCCCGTGGGGCAGAACACGTGAACCGCTAATGGACGCTGACGAGCACGAACAAGACAGCCGCGAAGCGGCCATAGCATGTAGCCATGGGCGTGAGCCCATGGTGCGATTGCTGCCGCCGCATTCGCGGCTATCCGTCTTGATGTAATCCAGTGACCACAGGCTGACGCCTGTGGCTACATGCTACCGCGGCATTCGCCGCGAATACGAGCGGTTCTCCTCCGCGAGACTCGTGAAGGGTTACGGGAGTATACCAGACTACGAAAAAGCAGCTCGGCAGGCTAAACTGCAGACAGTAGCAATGGTGCATACGTTTGCTCGTAAGGAGTCGTGGCGTTGGAGGAGTGATTGATGCGTGGAGATATCCTGCTTGCGAGGCGGTGGCAAGACAAGCGACTTGCGTTTGCGCTGGCGACGTTGGCTTTGGCGCTGAGCCTGAACCATTGTGCCGCGGCACAACCGTTCTTGGGCCCAAATGCAGTTGCGGTCGCACCAAACGCCAAGCGATTATATGTCGCATGTGCCGACGCGAAACAGTTGCTTTGGATTGACTTGCCCAGCGGTAAGGTACGGCGGCGAATCGACCTGCCGACGGAACCGACGGGACTTGTGTTAGCTGCGGATGGTCGGCGTTTGTTCGTCACGTGCGCAGCGCCGCAAAGCGCCGTTTTGCAGCTGGACGTCGAGACGGGCAAGGTCGAACGAACCCTATTGGCCGGCCATACCGCCATGAGCCCGGTGCTGGATCAATCCCGAAACCGGTTGTACGTCTGCAATCGATTCAACAATAACATTTCGATCATCCAGTTGAGTGACGGAACGGAACTGACGCGTATTCCCGTGCGGCGCGAACCCATTGCGGCCGCATTGACACCCAACGGGCGACAATTACTGGTCGCCAACCATCTTCCTTATCGGCGTGCCGACCCCGAACTCGAAGAGCATATCAACGCGGTCGTCACGGTGATCGATACGACGACGCATGAAACGACTGACATCGAGTTGTATAGCGGTGCCAGCAGTTTGCGTGACATCGACATTACCGAAGATGGACGATACGCTTTCGTCACTCATCTGCTCTCGAACTTCCTGAGCATTCCGTTTCGTGTCGACATGGGGTGGATCAACGTTAATGTCGTCAGCATCATCGATCTACGGAAAATGAAAACACTCAGCACGATCGGCTTGGATGACATGTATACGGGCGCTGCCAACCCGTGGGGAATCGCATGCGACAGCGCGTCGGTCTGGGTCACGAACGCAGGCACGCATCAACTGAGCCGCATCACGATCCGTGACCTGGTCGGCGAAACCGCGCGCAAGACAATGTCACCGCTTCCCGGCGCGTGGCCGATCTATCCCAGCCTTGGCGAGACGTTGTGGCGCCGCTTCGATTTGCCGGGCAAGGGGCCTCGTGCGATCGCCGTCCATGAAGGCACAGCCTACGTGACCGAGTATTTCACGGACACGATTGCAGTTGCTCGTGTCGATGCCGATGGCAAACGCAGCGTCCATTCCATTGCTTTGGGACCGACGCCCCAACTGACACTTCAGCGCCGCGGTCACTTGCTGTTCAACGACGCATCGATTTGTTACCGGCAGTGGCAATGTTGCGCCAGCTGCCATCCGGATGGCCGCACCGATGGACTCAATTGGGACCTGATGAACGACGGTACGGGGAATCCTAAGAACTCGAAGAGCCTACTGCTGTCCCACCAAACTCCGCCCGCCATGAGTAAGGGCGTGCGCGAGACCGCCGAACAAGCCGTTCGCTCCGGGATTACCCACATTCTGTTCAGCTACCGCCCGGAACAGGAAGCCGAAGCGATCGATGCCTATCTGAAATCACTCGCACCCGTGCCGAGCCCCTACTTGGTAGATGGCCAGCTGAGCGATTCGGCACAACGTGGACAACGGCTGTTTACAAGTAAACGGGTGGCCTGCAACCGCTGTCATCCGTCGACACTCTATACCGATAAGCGTAAACACCGCATCGGTAAGGCGGCGTCGAAGTATTTCGACAACCAGTTTGACACTCCAACCTTGGTCGAAGTCTGGCGCACCGCACCCTACCTGCACGACGGCCGATATGACACGATCGAGAAACTGCTGGCGGACGGTAAGCACGGAATAAGGGGCGCCGCGAAACTGAGCAAGCAGGAGTTGGCGGACCTCGCTGAATTCGTGCTATCGCTATGAGCGCCGTTGCAGACACGCCGCGCCACACACACTACATGAAGGGGCCCATCTCGGGCAATTCCAGAAACTGACTCTCCACCTGCCCGGTCGACGACGCGTCCTTTTCCGGCTCAATCGTGATCAACAACAGACGATTATTCCCGGCCGGCACGACGTCGACGATATTCTTCAGGGCCGGTTTACCCGCCTCGCCACGCGCTGACGATTTGGGTAATTCGATATCGATTACGGAGCCCGATTCGGTTTCAATGAGGCTCTGCATGTTCACAATCCAGCCGCTATTATCGGGCAACCACAACAGGTCGCGCGACGGCAGGCCATGCGTACGGGCATAACCTTTCGACGCCGCTGGAATATCCTCAATCGTTTCGATCACTTCTCCTACCGAGGCGCTCATGTGGATCAGGAAACGCTTGGGCTCGGGTGGCTCAACGTCCCACAAGATAGCCAGTTCGCGACCATTATTACTCAGCGCAATCGCGCCAACTTTGAACGGCTGATAGTCGGGTGCGACGACCTGGTTGCCCAACAGTTCTCCGGTCTGCAGGTCGTAGATGCCGACTTCCAGGAAATGGTATTGCGTCGATTCAATCACTGGGTTGTGGAGGTGTGCCAGGACAGCATACTGTCCACTGGCACTGAGCGCACCTCTTGGCAACCCATGCGGGATCCACTCGGCAAACGCCACCTCGTGCAGGTCGTCGGCATCGAGATCCCATATCCACAACGCGCGATCAGACACGCAGATCACACGATTGACGGCACAGCCAACGAACTGATACGCATCGGCGTCATCGCTCCCCTTCCCCTTTGGCAAATCCTTCGTCTTAGGCTTGCCTCCGGCGTCACCCTCAGATCCAATCGTCCAGACTTGCAGACGATAGCCGCCACCATCCGTTTTTCCCCCACGCACAATAAACTGGCCGTCTTGCGCGATGACTGTCGTGTCGTCGGGCTTGGCTGGCGGCACAACGCATTTGCCAACTCGCTTGTTCGTCACCAGGTCCCATACTTCGTACGTCAAGCGAGCGGCCACGTTTTCGGCAAATGCGAAATAACCACACGAAGTCACGCTACGGATGCCATTGCCCGCTGCAGTTCCCGCGATACCGCAGTCCTTGATGGCCGACCGCTTCATGCCGTCCGGTTCAATCTTCCACGAGATGATTGGAATCTTCAACTCTGGCCGCAGCTGCGCCGCATATTCTTCGAGACGTACGCGCGCAACTTTCTCCTGCTCGATCAACTCACGCAATTGCGTTCGTTGCTCGTCCGTCAAGACGGCCAACAACGCATTACCATTTTTTTCGCCGTCGACATACCATTGGCCAAGGTCAATACCTCCCGCCACAAACTCGTCTTCTTTTTCCCGTACTTGTTTGGTCAACTCCTTGATTTTCTCGACTTGTTCGTCGGCAAGGCCCAGATTCTTGTCGGCGTCGCCGAACATCCCGGTCAACAGCAGGCCGTCATCTGCCTCCAACTCGTTTCCCTCGGCGATGCGTGAACCGAGACGCCGCGTCTCTTCGGACAACGCCGTCATATCATCCTCGACTGCACCGCCCGTCACTTTTGATTCCGATGAACCTGCAGCGGCCGGCGACGGCACGTTGTTCTCAGCCGGTGACGCGGCAGGCTGCTTTGCGTCCAGCGGCACGTTGGCCTGCGCCGTGCGTTGACGCGCAGCGAAGAACTCATCACGTAACACGAAGGCGAGCGTTCCCAGACAAATCAGCGCGATCGCAACCCCGCCCACCAAGACCATGCGTTTACGGGACTTCTTGGGATCGTGCCGCGCGTGATAGCGTGCCGCCACCGATTCGCGTCGGCGTGGAGACGATACGTCAAACACAGGATCCGCCTGCGCTGCGACGTCCGTGTGGGGCGATGTGGGCGCGGTGCTTGGCGCGCCCTTGGTCCGTTGCTTAGGCGGCGCGGCGACCGGCGGCTCTTCGATGCACCCGTCATCGCTAATAACAAAACTTCGCCCACACTTGCACTTGACTCGCATGCCTTTCCAATGGTCGGGAACTTCCTTGCGAAATCCGCATTCGCAGACTACCTGAATCGCCATAATGAACGCTCCGATACCGCCCAATTGAATGGACCGCTACACGAAAAGGGCAGACCCAACGAACTTCTTCACCGACCGCACAAGGCAGTGGGGGGCGAGCAACCAACGAAATACTCTCAGCCGACGATTAGGTTCTGGACCTGCAGACGCCTGCCTGCTCTATTGGTAACTGTTTAGCCATCTGAAGTGAGACGTGCACTCGATTTCATTTTCCATCGGTCAACCCCCACCGCCTTGTGCGGTGGGTGAAGAGGATTGGTAGGCTACCCGTGACTTCCCATCCCCCCCCACATTCACGGCCTCCTTGCCTCGCCGCCGCCGAAGGCGGCGGCGAGGCAAGGGGAGGAGTAGCTGGCATCGTGGGTAGCTCACCAGCCGTATTCACCCATGGGACAAGCTCAATGGGAGTCACTTGAAAGCGACATTACTTCATTCGGCTAAACTGTTACCTCTATTGTATACCGGATCTTCCGGATTGTCGCTTGAGGATTGGGGCGGCGCGCACGCGTATTGTATCGGCAAACGGGCACTTCGATTCAAGACCTGTTGGCAATATCCGGAAAAGC
Source organism: Planctomycetota bacterium (assembly GCA_024277285.1). The sequence goes on along the minus strand of JAJRVM010000249.1, from coordinate 41,397 downwards.
CGTTGCCGGTACCGACCAAACGCGAATCGACCCGATAACGGCATCCAGACGCGTGGTTTGCCGAGCCGGAACTCGTTAACATGGGTATTCGCCTACGTCGTTAGCAGAGACCGTATTGGACCGGCATCGTTGGATGCGGTACCCAAGGCCGGCCATCCAAGAGTAGGTCGTCACCCTTGCAGCAGAATCACCAGGAGCCCAGCATGAATAGCACTTTTCCACCCTCGTCGTCGACTCGATCTCGGGCCATTATTCGCGGTACTGCCGTTGCTCTGTTGGCATGCGTTCTGCCGCTGCGAGTGCCACCGTTGCAAGCTGATGAGCACGACGTCGTCGCCCCCGGTGCGACAGTTCAGAAGTTGGCCGACTCGTTTCTCTTCACGGAAGGTCCGGCATGTGACCGCGACGGCAACGTATTTTTCACCGACCAACCGAACGATCGCATCATGCGTTGGTCGGTCGACGGCAAACTCTCGACGTTCAAACAGCCGTGTGGCCGATCGAATGGACTGTACTTTGACAAAGCCGGCAATCTATGGGCATGTGCGGACGAGAAGAACGAATTGTGGCGCATCGCGCCCGACGGCAACGCCACGACGATTGTCAAGGACTTTGAAGGGAAACTACTCAATGCTCCCAACGACCTTTGGATGCGCAGCGATGGCGGGATCTACTTTTCCGATCCGTATTACCCACGCAAATATTGGGACCGTGGCCCGAGCCAACAAAGTTGTCAGGGTGTCTACTTTGTGGCCCCCGATCACAAGAACGTGATTCGAGTCGTCGATGACCTGGTGACGCCGAACGGCTTGATCGGGACGCCCGATGGCAAGACGCTCTATGTTGCCGACATCAAGGCGGGCAAGACGTATGCGTACGCGATTGAACGAGATGGAACATTGACTCACAAACGGCTGTTTTGCAATCTTGGCTCAGATGGAATGACGATCGACAATAAAGGCAACGTCTACTTGACCGGCAAGGGAGTTACCGTATTCAATGCGCAAGGCAAGCAGATCAAACACATTCCGATTGACGAACGCTGGACAGCCAACGTCTGCTTCGGTGGTAAAGATCGCAGCACCCTTTTCATCACCGCCTCGAAATGCCTGTTCAGCTTGCGAATGCGTGTGCATGGCGTAAGCAGTGTGGCTGTTCACGGGTCGTCCACGCCTGATAGTGGCTCATAGCGCAAATAACGTGTATACACTTTTTGGAAGCGGTGCGGGCTGCCAAGAACTTGCTGGTCAGTGCTTGCTGGTCAGTGCTTGCTGGTCAGTGGGAGTTCTGTTTATCCCATATTGTTCCGCGAGCGAGCGGTCGATGGGGCGTGCAGGTAGCTAGCAGGCGAAAACCAGGCATTTTACGGGCAGATATGAGGCTGGCATCACACTTCTTTTTTGCCCGTCATTTTCTTTGCCCTTCAAGGAGAACAGCCAGCAGCGCTCAGCATCTGCTGGGTCCACACTACGAAATCGGACAAATGGCGTGCTGCTTCCGCTGCGTAGCCGCTTTGTTCAAGGGCAAAGAAGAGCGTTTGGGGGATTACGTTGCGACACGGCAACGATCTGCCCGTGCTCGAACACAACTTGCGTCACTCTGGAACAACAAACGTCGCGTCGACCACTAGAAAACGGTCTTTTTGGCAGCTCGCAAGCGGTCCCAATCCCGGTTAACGTACCGGAGTTTTCGGTATTGGGCAACGCTGCCGGCAGTTGTGTGAAAGATTCCTAAACGGAGGTTTATCGTCATGAAGTAGTCAACGCTACCGACCAACTGGCAGGTTCCAGCGGCGCTACGCGATCGCCTGGGAAGTCGCGTTGGGCGGCAACGCACCATGTTCCAAGACGGCCACCTGCTGCTGGTACTGCACGCACCACCGGCACACGAAGAGACACGGCGCCAAGGCCGCTTTTTCTGGCGTGATCGGGACGGGCAATGGAAATCGAATGAACTGGGTTCGAGCATCCAGGCACTCACTCGGCATGTCGAAGAATACGAAGAGGTGGTTTCTCGGCTCGACGATGCGCAGGATCAAGCCACTTCGTCCGACCAATTATTCAGCATCCTCGAACAACTTGCGCCTGTTTGCCGCGCGGCACGGCACCTGCACCAGGTATTGCAGGAAGCACGCAAGTTGTGCCCGGACGATCACGACATCATCAACGTACGTGATCAGGCCTATGCGGTTGAACGCAACGCAGAACTGCTCTACGAAGAAACGAAAAATTCGCTTGACTTCGCTGTTGCGAAACGAGTGGAAGAACAGGCGAAATCGAATCGCTATATGGAAGTCACCGCGCACCGACTGAATATGCTGGTAGCGTTCTTCTTTCCGATCGCCACGCTAACCGCTCTGCTGGGCGTCAACCTGAAGCATGGTTACGAGGAAACACATTGGCCCTATTTATTTTTGGCGACCATCGCAGTCGGCTTGGTGCTCGGTCTGTTGCTGACTGCTTTTGTCGGCAGGAAGCAGCGGCGCAAACCGTAGGTTACCTCCGCGCGTGAGGTGGCATCGACTCGGTTGTTTTCGTGAACCACTGGATGACGGTTTTCAGCATCGTATTGCGCAGTTCAAACACCGCGCACGATCGGCTCACCAGTTGGTAGTGGCTACCGCCACGACAGGCACGCGGCAGACGCTCTGAACGTGACGTATCAAGGACGGGTCGCCAATACTGGCGTCGCGCAAGATGGGGCAACGACAACTGCATATCCTCGTCTTCTGCATTGAAAAAGAACAGAAGTGTTGTTCCGACAATCGGTTGTCCTCGCTCGTCGACTTCATCCATTTGCCCATTCAAGCAGACTCCCAAGAGTCGTGCTGGCGACGCTCTCCAATCGGCATCCGTCATGGCCCGTCCTTCGCGAGTGAACCAGACGATGTCTTTTGCGCGATCGCCGCAAATCGGCCGCCCTTGGAAGAACTTTCGGCGGCGCAAAACCGGATTGCCTGCGCGCAGTTGCGTCAGCGTGGAAACGAACTCGAACAATCGCTGCTGTGCCTCGTCAAGTTCCCAGTCGATCCAACTCAACTCGTTATCCTGGCAGTAGGCGTTGTTGTTCCCGTGTTGCGTCTGCCCCAGTTCGTCCCCACCGCGGATCATCGGAACTCCTTGCGAAAGCAACAACGTGGCGAACATATTGCGCACTTGTCGGCTTCGTAGCGCCCGCACATCGGGCCGATCGGTTTCCCCCTCCACGCCACAGTTCCAGCTCAAGTTATGCGAATCCCCGTCCTGGTTATTTTCGCCATTCGCTTCGTTGTGTTTTTCGTTGTAGCTGACCAGGTCGCGCAAACAGAATCCATCGTGGGAAGTAACGAAATTGATGCTGGCATATGGCTTGCGGCCGCTATGCTCGTACAGGTCGCTACTGCCGCAAAAGCGTGTCGCGAACTCCGATACCGCATCACCGTCGCCGCGCCAGAACCGACGGACCGTGTCGCGGTACTTGCCGTTCCATTCGGTCCAAAGGATGGGAAAGTTGCCGACTTGGTATCCCCCTTCGCCCAAATCCCACGGTTCGGCGATCAGTTTGACCTGCGACAGAACGGGATCCTGATGAATAATGTCAAAAAACGCACCAAGACGATCGACATCGTGCAGTTCGCGCGCCAGTGTGCTCGCCAGATCAAAACGAAATCCATCGACGTGCATTTCGGTAACCCAGTACCGCAAGCTGTCCATGATCAGCTGCAACACATGGGGGCAGAGCATGTTCAACGTGTTCCCGCAGCCGGTATAGTCGGTATAGTAGCGTCGCTGGTCGTGCACGACCCGGTAGTAAGACGCATTGTCAATGCCGCGCAACGACAGGGTGGGCCCCAGTTGGTTGCCTTCACCCGTATGGTTGTAAACGACATCCAAAATCACTTCGAGCCCCGCTCGATGAAGCCGCCGCACCATCCACTTGAATTCGCGCACCGCATTGTGTGCCGACACGGCATAACGCGTGTCGGGCGCGAAGTAGGAAAGCGTGTTGTAGCCCCAGTAGTTCGTCAGTTCGCGTTGTACGAGATGACGGTCGTTGACGTGATGGTGAACCGGCAATAGCTCGACCGCCGTCACACCCAAACGTTGGAAGTGGCGAATCATGGGCCGCGAGGCCAACCCGGCATACGTGCCACGCAATCGTGCTGGCACCGCCGAATGCCGTAGCGTCTGGCCACGAACATGCGCTTCGTAGATCACCGTCTTGTGCCATGGAGTGCGCGGTGCACGGTCGCGCCCCCAACGGAATCGGGGGTTGACCACAACCGCCAACGCGGCGTTCTCCAAATTGTCGCGGATATCAAGCGACAGGTCTTCTTGCGGATCGCCAATTCGGTACCCGAACATCGAATCCGACCAGTGAATATCACGGGCGATCAGTTTCGCATAAGGGTCGGTAACAATCTTGTTCGGATTGAAGCGATGTCCATGAACCGGTTCGTAGGGACCGTGAACGCGATACCCGTAAAGCTGACTCGGCTGTACATCGGGCAAGTAACAGTGCCACACCAGGTCCGTCTGCTCACGCATCGGCAGACAGTCGCTTTCCGCTTTCGTGACTCGATCGAACAAACAAAGTTCGACACGCGTGGCATGCTCGGAAAAAATTGCGAAGTTCACGCCCTGCCCGTCCCAGGTAGCTCCCAACGGATACGGACGACCTGGCCAAATTCTCATGAAATGACTGCCCTGCAATGGAAGGTCTCTGGAAGTAAGGATCGACGAATCAATTACGGTCGCGATTGTTCATCAATGACGAACTGAGTTTTTCTACGGATGCACCTTCGACACGCCCCGCCTGCTTGCAGTTTGTCGATTGGTTCGAAACCGAGGTCGCGGGGCGACGAAGAAGAAGGCAAAAGAACATGAGGGGCAGGAAGAGCGCGGGGGATCGAGTATCTTCTCTTGCCAGTCCTTTTCTCTTGCTCTCCCAAAGGAATCACCTCAACCAGCTTCCATAACAAGACCACAAAATGAGGACTTCGTAACGACCAGAAAACAACTCTCTTCCCACCCATGGCATGGGACAAGACTCAGTTCGTGGTCCTTGAATAAATCCGACCGTTATTCATGGGCCGACACGAACCGTTCACGGCCTTGGCCGTATCAAGCGAATCGTGGTCCTATATCCTACCCTGAATCTCCATCCGAAACCTCCAAACCACAACGGCCCCGTTGCGGCGACCGAGGAGGCCACCGGCCACCTTGAAACTCGAGCGGCCGATGTGGAAGCAAACCGCGTCTCAGTTCGGCCTCAGCCAAGCGGCGATAAATGGAGAACATTACGTTCGACCGGCAAGAGATTCTGAGCGAATTACCGGTAGCTGACCAGTCGTGGCCCCACTGGCACAGGACCAGTGGTGGCCGGGTATGGAGAACATTACCGGTAGCTGACCAGTCGTGGCCCCACTGGCACAGGACCAGTGGTGGCCGGGTTACGTATGCAGCAGGAAACTTCGAGGATTGAAAAAGCACAATCCACCAACCAACACGCCTGGACAAGAGCGCCGAACCAGCTAGAGTTTGCTGGAGTAATTGGAAGGTGGCAGCCGATTTGGGAACGGGGTTTTGGGAACGGGGTTTTGGGAACGGGGCCTGTGCACCGGGAGATGAGTATCATTGTCCGAGTCCGTTAGCCGAGCCCGGCATGGGCGAAAGTGGCGCGATCCCATGACGGGCCACTTGCGAGCTGGCGTTTTCGCGGTTCTGCTCGTTGCCGTGGCGGCAATCATGGTCGGCGCCGGCCCTCCTTCCGCGTCCAACTCCGCGAATCCCAGCGCTGAGAAGCCCGACGTGCTGCGCATGGATATCATGGAATCGTTGGGCGGCATGTGCGGCGCCATGACGTCGACCGCAGGAATCGGCGCCATTGCCAGCAAGACAGACTGCGACTTGCCGGTCATCAGCTATGCGGCCGCCTACCCTGCTGCTCTGGTCATGATGACGATCGCCGCTCAAATGATGATTCGCCTGCTTTCCTAACGCCATCCAAGCCCGAAGCACGGCGGCAGACGGCGGGATGCGTGTGCGGTATCATGTCGGACGAGACCAAGTTGGTAGAGCAGCGGCGTCGGTTTGCGGCGTCGGTTCGCGGCATGGTTGCATGAGGAGAGCGTGCAGTGCTTGGTGTGAGAGACAAGTTTCGACGACCGGTGGCGTCATGGGCGGTGTTGCTGATGTTCTGTTTTTCCTTGGCCTTTCTGATCGTTGTTGCGATCATGCTCGTCCTTTGGGTCAACGTGCCGTTCTTCATCTCGCCGTACGAAGATGATCTGGCTCAACAATCGGTCGCAGGGCCCGCGCGGCCCGTCGTTGCTTGGATTTCGCATCGAACCGCCAACGACGCTGGCTACCACTGCTTGCTCATTCTGCTTCTGATTTACGGCGAATTCTTGATCAGATGTAGCGGCAGTGGTACGCTAGACCGCCGAGCAACTTTTTGGCGACGGATCTAATGGAGTGAATCGCATCATGTTTTTTGGCATCTCCTTTCCCATTCTGATCATGATTGTGATCGGAGCATTGATAATCCTCAGCGTAGGATACAATTTCATCGCGGACAAGAAACGCCGCGATGCAATTCAACAAGTGGCCGAGGAAATGGGGCTCGCGTTTTACGCAGACGGAGACCCCGGGCTGCTCCAGCAATTGTCTGATTTGCCAGTATTTTCCAAAGGTAGGTCACGACGCATCAACAATATGATTCATGGCGAGACGGATGCAGTCGTCATGGGAATCTTCGACTACCGCTATACCACGGGCAGTGGCAAGAATTCGCGTACCTACCGTCAGTCAATCGCGTTTTTTCGCTCGAACGACCTGAATCTACCCACATTTGAACTTAGCCCACAGAGTTTTTTCCACGGGATCGGCAAGATATTCGGATACCAGGATATCGACTTCGACACGCATCCGACGTTCTCGAAGGCTTTTCTCTTGCGCGGTGCCAACGAAAAGCACGTCCGCGCGACATTTGACGCCACGCTGTTGACGGCGTTGGAGCGGAAGCAAGGCGTTTGCGTCGAAGGGCAGCACCACGACCTGGTATTCTACCGGCGTTCAAAACGTGTCAAACCCGCACAACTCAGGGAGTTGATGAACGAAGGCTTTCAGGTCTTCACGATGTTTAGAGGAAACGAATAACCTCCTAGGGCCTATTAATAAACAGGTGATAAACTATGGCAAAGCGCGTGGCAAACAACTCGACAACGCGGTTCGCCATTGGCGTCGATTACGGCACCAATAGCGTGCGAGCTTTGATTGTCGACACGAACAACGGCGATGAGATTGCCACATCGGTGTACAACTATCCCAGCGGCGAAGCGGGGATATTGTTGGACAAGCGAGATCCGAATCTCGCTCGGCAGAACCCCGCCGACTATATCGAAGGCTTCTATCGATCGGTTCGCGGTGCAGTACGTGCTGCGGCGAAAACAAGCGGTTTCCGCCCCGAACAGGTCATTGGCATCGGTGTCGACACGACCGGATCGACTCCCATCCCGGTCGACCGCGACGGCATGCCGCTGGCACTGCAACCTGCGTTCAAGAACAACCTGGCTGCGCAAGCTTGGCTATGGAAAGACCATACATCCTACGCGGAAGCAGCGGAAATTACCGACCGCGCAAGTCGTGCAAAAGCTGGCTACCTGTCCAAATGCGGTGGTGCCTACAGCAGCGAATGGTATTGGTCCAAGATCCTGCACTGCAAACGCGTAGCGCCCAAAGTGTTCGCTGCCGCCTACGCGTGGGTCGAACTGGCCGACTTTATTCCCGGCTTTATTACTGGCAATCTAGATCCCGACACAATGCCGCGCGGCATTTGCGCTGCCGGGCACAAGGCGATGTACCACGACGACTGGGGAGGAATGCCCACGAAACAGTTCCTCAAGAGTGTTGATCCGGGACTGGCGTCCTTGCGTGAGCATTTCGCTCACCCCGCTCGCTGTTCGGATCAGCGGGCGGGAACACTTACCGCCGAGGTGGCCAAGCGAGTGGGATTGCCAACGGGGATCCCCGTGGCGGTCGGCGCATTTGACGCCCATTTGGGAGCCGTTGGCGCTGGCATCAAACCAGGAACACTGGTCAAGATTATCGGTACGAGCACTTGCGACATGATGGTAGCTCCACTTGGCAAATCGTTGCCCGATATCCCCGGACTCTGCGGTATCGTACCTGGTTCGATTGTTCCCGGCATGTACGGATTGGAGGCCGGTCAATCGGCGGTGGGCGACATCTTCAACTGGTTCGTCAAACAATTGACCCCGGCCGAATATACTGCAAAGGGAGATCCGCACGTCAATTTGACGCGTGCCGCCAACCGATTGAAGCCTGGTGAAAGCGGTCTGTTGGCACTCGACTGGAACAATGGTAACCGAACCATCCTGGTCGATCCTCTACTGACCGGCTTGATCGTCGGCCAGACGCTGCATACCAGCGCGCCGGAAGTCTATCGTGCCTTGGTCGAAGCGACCGCGTTTGGCGCATTGACGATCATCAACCGGTTTGAACAATATGGTGTCAAGGTGAAAGAAGTGGTCAATTGTGGCGGCATCGCCGAAAAGAACCCGTTCGTCATGCAGATCTATGCCGACGTCACGGGACGGCCGATGAAGGTTAGCCGTAGCGCACAAACATGCGCTTTGGGGGCCGCGATCTTTGGCGCCGTGGTCGGCGGGCGTTACAAATCGGTCGAACAAGCGCAGCGCAAGATGACCGGAACCAAGCCGAAGTACTATCGCCCCAACAAAGCCGCCGTTCGCGTTTACGCCCAATTGTACGCGTGTTATCACACGCTGCACGACGCGTTCGGAACATCCACGTTCTCCGGAAAACTCGACGCAGTCATGAAGCAACTGATATCGATCCGCGAAAATGCGAGGAGCGGGAAGTAGCCCCAGGGTTACGCGACGTTCGCTCCACTCACGTCGCTTCACCCTGGGCTTGTTTAGGGTCTTCCCTTCGGGACTGGAACCATAGCAGTTACGAAACAACATGTGAAATGCCGACGTAGCCGTCCCTGGCCAAACGCCGTAAACGGTCACTTATTTCTTGACCGACTCTAAGGTGGCGCTGTCCAGCTAGGAAAGGCTGAAGACCACATACACTCGCTCCAAACGACCACGCTACGCAGGAGAATCGATGTTGGAACAATTGAAAGCAGACGTCTGCCAGGCGAATCTTGACCTGGTTGCACACGGACTTGTCACACTCACCTGGGGCAACGTCAGCGCCTTGAGTGAAGATCGTAGCCATATGGTGATCAAGCCGAGCGGTGTGCCGTACGATCAGATGCTGCCGGAACATATGGTCGTGGTCGATCTCGAAGGGCACGTCGTGGAAGGCGACATGCACCCTTCGTCTGATACACCGACCCACCTCGTGCTGTACCGACATTTCCTGAGCGTGTACGGTATCACGCACATGCACAGCACGCAAGCAACGGCCTTTGCTCAGGCGCGCCGCGAGATTCCGTGCCTGGGCACAACGCACGCCGACCATTTCCAGGGCACGATCCCGGTCACACGTCCCCTGACACAACATGAGGTCGGCAGTGGGTACGAAGAAAACACGGGAAAAGTGATTGTCGAACGATTCAAACAACTCGATCCGATTCTGGTTCCCGCCGTCCTCGTTACCGCTCACGGCCCCTTTACGTGGGGCGTGAGCGCCGCCGAATCGGTCATCAACGCTGTGGCATTGGAAGCGGTGGCAACGATGGCGCGCGCCACATTTGAATTGCGTGCCGATGCGCCCGATCTCGAAGCCTACGTGCTGGACAAACACTACCAACGTAAACATGGTTCCGATGCATATTACGGACAGCGATAGCGCCGCTCGGCAAGGTTCCCACAAGTGGAGTTCAAAGCAGTGACCGATCTGAATTGTTCGGAAGTCTGGTTCGTTACTGGCAGCCAGCACTTGTACGGTCCCGACGTGCTCAAGCAGGTCGATGCTGACTCGCAGGCGATCGTACAAGGCCTCAATAACGCCAGTGCCGATGGTGTGAGCAGCTTGCCGGTCAAGATTGTCATGAAACCGGTACTGACCACCCCGCAGGCGATCACCGACCTATGCCTCGAGGCCAATAGCGCGAAGCACTGTATTGGGTTGATTGCCTGGATGCACACGTTTTCGCCGGCCAAGATGTGGATCGGCGGATTGACTTCGCTGCGTCACCCCTACGCTCATTTGCACACGCAATTCGGTCGTGACATTCCATGGTCTTCGATTGACATGGACTTCATGAACTTGAACCAATCCGCTCATGGTGGTCGCGAATTTGGATTCCTCGGTAGCCGCTTGCGGCAGAATCGCAAAGTCATCGTGGGGCATTGGGAAGATCCAACCGTACACGCACGATTGGCCGTGTGGATCCGCGCTGCGGCAGCCTGGCACGATTCGCGGTCGGCCAAGATCGCTCGGATCGGCGACAACATGCGCGAAGTGGCGGTTACTGAAGGAGACAAAGTTGCCGCACAAATCCAATTCGGCTATGCCGTCAACGGCTACGGCATCGGTGACCTGATCCCGTATATGGATGACGTATCGATGGCCGAGGTCAAGCAGCTTTGCGCGGCCTACGACCAGCAGTACACGATGGCAACGTCGCTGCGCGCCGGTGGCGACCAACGGCAGTCGCTCGAGGAAGCGGCGCGCATCGAACTTGGCCTGCGTGCTTTTTTGGAAGCGGGAGAATTTGCTGGATTTACCGACACATTCGAGGACTTGCACGGCCTGCCGCAACTGCCTGGCATCGCCGTCCAGCGTCTGATGGCCGACGGCTACGGCTATGGGGCCGAAGGCGATTGGAAACACGCGGCCCTGGTGCGTGCCATGAAAGTGATGGCAAGCGGACTCTCCGGTGGCGTCAGCTTTATGGAAGACTACACCTACCACTTTGACCCTGCCGGCAAGAAGGTACTGGGGGCTCACATGTTGGAGATTTGTCCTTCCATTGCCAGCGGGACCCCCACATGCGAAATCCACCCGTTGAGCATTGGTGGCAAAGACGACCCCGTGCGTCTGGTGTTCGATGCCGCCAGCGGACCGGCAATCAATGCCTCGGTGGTAGACATGGGCAATCGATTTCGTATGGTAGTGAATCAGGTGGATGTAGTTCCACCCGACCAGCCACTGCCCAAATTGCCAGTTGCGCGCGCCGTTTGGGTGCCCCAACCAGACCTTGACACAGCTGCCGCTGCCTGGATCCTGGCGGGTGGCGCTCACCATACCAGTTTTGCCCAGTCGCTGTCGGTCGAGCACTTGATTGATTACGCGGAGATGGCGAACATCGAGATTGTGACGATCACGGATGACACCAAGCTGCAAGATTTCAAGAACACATTGCGGTGGAATGAGGTCTACTACCATCTCGCTGGCGGGTTCAGCGCGCGTTAGGACAGTGCGAAAGGGGAAACGGTTCACGGAAACGAGGCTCTCCGCCGGGCTTGCCCCGGCCGGGAGCACGACTGGTCGGCTACCAACAACGCGTCTTTCGTCGGTCGAACGTAATGTTTTCCATTAATCGCCGCTTAGCTGAGGCCGAATCAAGACGGGGTTTGCTTCAACATTGGCTAGAAACGATACGTCACTTCGCTCTCCCCCCGCCGCCTTCGGCAACGAGGAGAGAGGGAAAGGCAAGAAACCGCGCGGCAACAAGTTATCGCGCCGGGCCAGAACGTTGTCCCGGTTGTAGATTGCGATGACAATTCGATAAATGGTTGTGGTGAAGCGGCGAAACGAAAGGTAGAGACATGGAAACACTTGACTGGTTGGTTGTCGCACTCTATTTCGGCGTCCTGTTTGCTTTGGCGTGGTGGGTCATCCGCAAGAGCAAGGACACGGCGGATGACTACTTCCTGGCTGGCCGCAACTTGAGCTGGTGGATTATTGGTGCGTCGATTTTCGCCTCGAATATCGGTTCCGAGCACTTGGTCGGCCTGGCCGGATCGGGGACGACCGATGGCGTCGCGATGGCTCACTACGAGCTGCATGCCTGGTGCTTGCTGGTCTTGGCCTGGGTCCTCGTACCGTTCTACATGCGCTCGCGAGTCTTCACGATGCCCGAATTTCTCGAGAAACGATTCAATCCGACCAGCCGCTGGGTGCTGTCCATCATTACACTGGTCGCCTATGTCATCACCAAGATCGCGGTCGGCATATTTGCTGGCGGCATTGTTTTTTCCGTACTGCTCCCCGAGTTGAGGCTAGGCCCTCTGGACAGTTTCTGGATCGGTTCGATCCTGGTCATTGTCTTGACTGGAATCTACACCGTGCTGGGCGGCTTGCGGGCCGTTGCCTATACCGAGGCGCTGCAGACGCTGGTCCTGGTCATGGGCTCGGCGCTGGTCACCTTCTTTGGGCTCAAAGCCCTGGGGGGATGGTCTGAACTGCGTGAGATCTGTGGCAGCGAGATGTTCAATCTCTGGAAGCCGCTGGTCCCCGCCAACATGGAAGCAACCTGGGCGCCGGTCCGGGAATCCGGCCGAATGGCCTGGTATTTCAACGGCGAATACCCCTGGCTCAGTATGTTATTCTGTGCGCCGGTCATTGGGCTTTGGTACTGGTGCACGGATCAATACATCGTCCAACGTGTATTGGGCGCACCGAACGAAACCGAAGCACGCCGCGGTTCGATCGCCGCCGCATTGCTCAAACTGCTACCCGTTTTCATCTTCATTATTCCCGGCATGATCTGCTTTGCCTTGGCGACACAAGCGAATAATGTACCGTCGGGAACGGCGCAAACTGCTCAGTCGGCATCGGCCACACAAACCGATGGCACTCGGACAACCTACCCAGCACTTGCCAACGCGATTTTGGATCAAGACGGCAAGATCAAACGCAACGAAGCGCAGAAGGCCTTTCCGCTGCTGGTGACCAATGTGCTGCCCGTCGGCGTGCGTGGCATGGTCGTGGCCGGGCTCCTGGCCGCATTGATGAGTTCGCTGGCTGGTGTCTTCAATGCTTCCGCGACACTGTTCACCATGGACTTCTACTCCAAGCTGCGTCCCAATGTGTCACAAGCGCGATTGGTTTGGATTGGACGGATCGCCACCGTCGCAATGGTGTTGATCGGTTTGGCCTGGATCCCTGTCATCAAGAATGGGAGAGGACTTTATGACTATCTGCAAGGCGTGCAAGCCTATTTGGCCCCGCCCATCTTCGTGGTCTTCTTTATGGGAATCTTCTGGAAACGACTCAACGGCGCCGGGTGCCTGGCGGCATTGATCGTCGGTTTTGTAATGGGGTTGTTCCGGTTGGCTATCGACACACCCATCAAGCTGAAAGGGAGCATCGAAGCGCTCAAGGACTTCCATTACACCGAAGGGTCGTTTCTGTGGATTGTTAACAATATTTTCTTCCAGTATTACAGTATCATCATCTTGATTGTCTGTGCCGTGGTCATGGTGGTCGTAAGCTATGCCACCCGTGCTCCGGACTACGAAAAAATTTCCGGCTTGACCTTTGCCACGATGACCGACAAGCAACGCCAGGAGACGCGTGACAGTTGGAGTGCCGTGGATGTCCTGTTTTCCGCGCTGGTGCTCGTGGCGATCCTGGCCGCGTACCTCTATTTCCGAGGCTAGTACAAAGTCATCGGCGAACGCTTGCGCTCGATGTGCACAAAACGACTTTGCAATCGAGCTGCAAGGGACTTGTTTCTGGGGCACGATACGCTTGGAAAACGAAGAGAACGTCGCACACACGGATCGAACGAACATGAGCGGCCGACGGTGGATTGAGCCATGACAAATCCTGAACGAACCATTGCGATCCTTTTGCGACTGCTCGGCGTGTCCGCGTTGTTTGCCATTCCAGCGATATTCCTTCCGTACAGCTGGATGAACGCCATGCATGGGTACTTGGGCCTCGGCACGTTGCCCGACGCACCGATCGTCAGCTACCTGGCAAGATCGCTCTCGATGTTCTACGCGTTGTTCGGTGTGATCGTGCTTTTCGTATCTTTCGACATGCGCCGCTATCGCGAGATCATCACGCTGCTGGCCGTGGCATCAATCCTTGTTGGTGTCACCCTGTTCGGAATCGATTATTTTTCGGATATGCCGTTCCAATGGACGGCGGTCGAAGGCCCTTTTACGATCGTTTTTGGAGTTGCCATCCTATGGCTGCAGAGTGAGGCGAGAAGCGAAAAGAACTAGGCTTCGTTTTGAAACGACTCGTGCTGCCTTCCCTGACACGTTCAAGAACGAAGGGACCGGTCCCCATGCGTGGCCGTTCGACAAGGCCTTCTATCTGAAGCTGAACATCGCTGTCGGTGGTGGGTGGGGGGGCCAAAAAGGGATCGATAACACCATCTTCCCGCAGCAGATGCTGATTGACTACGTGCGCGTGTATCAGCAGCGTCTGACGCGTTGAGAATTGAATGGTGAGCAGGGCGCCGGTTTATCCCGTTTTTGTTCCGTGAAAGGCTGGGGAACCTGGCCTCGCAGGCAAGTGGCTAGCAGTCGAGACCTGGCATACCACGGGCGGACGAGACGCTGGCAGCACACTTTTTCTTTTGCCCGCCATTTTCTCTTGCCCTCCCAAAAGAACGACCAGCACACCGTCCATGAGGGCGATGGCAGAAAATGGCAAGAGAAGATTAAGGGCAAAGAATAACGCCAGATGGATTGCGTTGCGATCAGCTCGCCGTCGAGCAAGTGTTCGAGCAGAGCAGGTGTCTATTAGGAACGAAAACCGTCGTGTTCAACAGCAGCAACATGGCCCAAATCGTCGACTAGCCCAGCGCAACCCGCGCACATCGTTTCCTTGCGAGACATCGGGCAATTTACGCCCTTCTGGCTCTGGACTCGCCACTCTGGACTCGTAACGTTTGATTTGCGCGCCCCGCTGCGGCAGATCAGTCACTCGACTTGCATTCGACCGAGCTCAACGGGTACCAGCCCGAAGGATCCCGGCCGGCGATCCCCAATTGGACGATCGGCGTGTTCGCGTCTTCCTCAACCACCGCCAATGCCAGACGGTATCGGCCCGGTGCCAAGTTCTTGGAAATCGGCACCGAATCAACGACGTCGACGATCTTGCCCGGCGGCAACACGGGTGGCGATTTCATGAACGCGGGCGTAAACGGTTTGACGCTACCCGGCATCCAGCGTTCGACGGTAATGGCACTTGAAATAACGCGAGACTTGCCGCCACGGTCGGTCAATCGATAGGCCAGGTGGTACCGCCGGTAACAGGGTGCGGATCCTGTGTTCCGCCACCGCATATGCAGCGTGAGCATCTTACCCGGCGCCATCTGTTTGGGATGGCGAAGTTCGATCAACTCGAACCGGTACCCCAGCCGCCGCAAGAAACGTCGAATCTCCTGCCGAGTTTTCTGGCTCTTTGGCAAGGAAGCTGATTTATTGTTGATCTGCGAGGCATGCAGTGCCAAGGCGTAGTCGAAGATATAGCGAAAGTCAAAGCGTGCCACCGCCCACACGCGCATGTCGCCCCCCGTTTCGAACGCCACCGGTGCCTGCCGCCAGACGTCAAGCACTTTGGCGTCGGTTAACCACTGTGGGTAGGCAACACGCATGTGCGACCACTTCTTCCAAAACGTTCCCATGTCGCCCAGCGAGTCCGCACGCCATCCCGCTCCCTTGCTGGTCGCATAGGCCAACATCTCGCCGCCGTTGACCAACATCAGCAGAGGCGTGTTTGAGAAGGCGGTCAGGTAGGCGTCGACGATCCTCTTCTGGTTCTTTGGCGTTGGCATCGAGGCATTCGATGCATCACTCATATGCCACTCGCCCCACCATCCGACCGATCCGATGTCGACATGATCCAGGTCTTTGTCGCCGTCCAGGATCGCGCCTAACCGTTTGATAAAGTCGAGATGCGCTGCAAGCGTGGTTCGGTCATCAAGATCGGGAACCTCCAGCTTGCGACTCCAACCATACCGCGTGGCGACGACTTTCCCGCCCGCTTCGACGAGCCAAGTCGGATGGTACGGCTCGCCTGGTGTTGACGAACAGCACATGACACGTAACGCCCCCTTCTGCCCAGCGGCCTTGGTCTGCTGCAGAAAACGTCGCAACAACACCTCGTCGATCTTGCCTCGTGCCGGCTCTAATTCGCGCCAGCTGAAGCGCTGGTAGCAGACGGTCGAGGGGATCCAATCGGGAAGGCTTTTGTCGATCTTCGCCGTACGATGAAACGTTTGCCAACCAACCCCTGGATTCGCCAGAATCGCATCGGTCTTTGCCGGCAGGATCGTAATCCATTCAGACGGACGGTCCGCGGCCATAAGAATCGAAACGGTGGCCAGCAATAACGTCAATTGCATTGAGCGTCGCACGAGCATACTCACGATAGCACTCCGTTGCACGGTTTTCTTGAAAGGCATGTCCTCGTTATACTCAACGGGTCGAACAACGACAAACAAGAGCGTCCGATACGATCTGTCGATGCGTTCCTTTGGTGTGTTGTCGGACAAAACGAGGACACCCGAGTCTCCTTACTGTCTCCCAAAACCGCTTGCCACTAAGATGCCCGCGAGCGGTACGGTAGCAGATTATCGCAACGAACCCGTTCAACCCACACAACTCACACCGTTTCGTGACGTAGACTTCCTTTTCAGGTGGTTTCCCGCCCCCTTCCCCGCTAACTCGTCTTGTTTTTCTCTTTTGATCGAGAGTACCGATGGCCTATGATGCCGTAGCGATCCGAGCGTCTGCACTATTACGCAAAACCGGATCTATCGTATTGAACAGTGCGGCCCGAACTCAGCGTAAAGTGTTTGTTTGCGAAGCGTTATTGGGCAAAGGTCACCCCGGCGTCTGCGTCAATTCCGACTTGATGCTTTCCTGCAGCTATCGGGACACCGATGGCACTGGCCAGCTAGGGGACTTACGCAAGACCAGCTTCCATGATGTGCTTCACGGCGAAAAGGCGCAGCGATTTCGTCAACAGTTGTCCGCCGGACAGCTTCCAACCAACAACTGCGTGCGCTGTGTACATCTTCGAAAAACCACGCAAGCAGAAGCCCAGCGGGCACTTAGCGAAGTAACACCACCGCACTCGATCTTGGTCGAGAACACTAGTGCATGCAACCTGCGTTGCGTAAGCTGCAATCGAGACTTGGTAAAGACACTGCGTAAACGGCGCATGATGTCACTAGAAGACATAGAACGACTGGCAAGAGAGATGCGTCAAATTGGCGTGCGTGAGATCACATACCATCACCTCGGTGAACCATTTCTCTCCAAACGACTCGCGACCGAATTGCTGACAATTCGCGCACACAATCCCGAGATTCGCATCCAAGTCTCAACCAACGGCATGATGATTAACAGCGACTCGAAGCGCGAAGCTGCCATGTTGTTCGATCACATCCAGATCTCGCTCGACGGCATCAACCAAACCATGGTCGAACGGTATCAACGCGGTGCACATTTTGAAACCGTTTACGAAAACATGAAACAGCTCGTGGCATATCGGGACGCACGCGGCCTCAAACGGCCCATCATCTGCTGGAAGTACCTGCTGTTCCGTTGGACCGAGCAACGCAAACACCAAAAGCGCGCAATCGAGCTTGCACGTGAAGCCAAAGTCGACGAACTTTGGTTGGAACCAACCGTCAGCCCCTTCTATGGTATCCCGTGGCGCACCATGCTTGGCGCCAATCGCGATCTAGGGGATCGAGATGGACGCATGCGATACGTGTCCACACGTCCACAAACGGCGTGTGGCTCATCTTCCGACGAATCCTGTAACTGTCACGCTCCATTACAGTAAACGGTATGGATGGCGCAAGCCTACCAAACGCGAGCCGCCCGTCTTAACTGGACGGGCTCCCACAACGCGCGCTCGGATTCCAAGAGTGATGCGGCGACTCCGCAGATCAATTGCCGTTTCCAATCTCTTCCTTACGCCTCTCAACTCTCAGCGCCCCACAAGCATGAAGCCTCGACCGCAACGTTGTTGGCGAGATCAAAGCCCGCTTTCTGCAAGGCACTTTCGACCGCGTCTTGCGAGGGAGCCTTGCCGTCCAGGTAGACCAACCCCCAGACCACCGTCGGCCCGCCATGAATATGGCGCCCAGTGGCGACACGTACCACCATGAGCTTCGAGTTCAACCGAGCCAGCAGATGCTGGATCGGGTAGAACTCGTTTTCGTCTCTTATCGAGAACGCTTGAGGAACGGCGATCGAAGTTTGCATTTCTTGGGTTCTCCAGGACGAACAAAATCTCACGGTGAATCTAAGAACCTGTCACAAAACCATCGGTAGGTACAGTCAGTACCGAGCAAACCAACGGAGCCCGCCAAGTTGTGTGACAGCCTCTAAGTCTCGTCGGCCATAACTCTCCACTGAACACGGTGAAGTGCGAGATGAACTCAAAGACGCGCAACTTGAAACACGCAGGCAACCACTGGCTCATTCCCACCCCACTTCGGCTGAAACCGATGCTAGATCGGCGTTTTGCCAGCCGAAATTGCGTCAGCCGAGCTTGCTCGGCCGTTACACCGGTCATTCTAGAGTCTCATGCTCTGGTTTTCGACCCACCCGGCGACGGAAACAGGCAACTCCGCTGAGCTAGTGGGAAATCGTCGGCAGTTGTTGGCCATGTGGCCAATGAGGCCACGCGGACGCGGCAGGATAGCTGACCGTCAAGCGTACGCGACGGTCGGCGATTCGCGTCTTCTCCAGCGCACTTCGGCCATCCTGGTGGGCCGCTCCGTGCGCACTGCGTGAATGTTCAAACGGAACTGTCATTATGGTACCATGCCTATTGTAGAATGTGCCCCTCAGATGGCGCGTATCGATGAACCGTTACTCAAGTGCTGCCGCTGGAAGACAGGGCCGCTGGAAGAAAGGGCCACTGGAAGAAAGTGTGAGCGCACGCGATCAGGCTTTGGCCATCGACGGCGGTGGGACACGACAATCGCTGACGAGCCTTGAGATTAACGACAGGAGAAACCAACGATGACCACGACCCTGCAGCTTCCTCCGGAAGTGACTCAGTTTCTGGCAAGACAACCGCTTGCGGCGATGATCGGTGGGCAGAAAACCTATGCAAACGACGACGGTATCTTCATCACGCGTGACCCTGGCACAGGCGAGCCGCTCGCGGAAGTCGCAGCGATGCAGGCCAAGGAAGTAGACCAGGCCGTCAGCGCAGCGGCCGACGCTTTTGCTAACGCCGCGTGGGCCAAGCTGCCGGTCAGCCAACGCAGTGCCATGCTGCACCGTTTGGCGGATGTGGTCGAGAAACGACAGGAGACCATCGGGTACCTTGAAGCGCTCGATTGTGGCAAAGTCTACGCCCAGGCGATTGGCGATGTGCAGCATTTTATCGCGACGATGCGTTATTTCGCCGAACTGGCATTGCATGCCGAATACCGCAGCACGCTGGCGGTCGCGCAGCACGAGGCATGGACCGTCCGGCAACCGTGGGGACCGTGCGGTTTCATCTTCCCATGGAATTTCCCGCTGCTGTTGGTGGGCTGGGGAATCGCTCCCGCGCTGGCGGCCGGCAACACGGTCGTTATCAAGCCAGCCGAAGACACGCCACTCTCGACCATCTACCTGGCTCATCTGGCCAAGGAAGTAGGAATTCCCGACGGCGTGATCAATGTCGTGCCGGGGCTCGGGCAAACGGCCGGTGCGGCGCTGGCCGCGCACCCAGGCCTGCGACGCATGTCATTCACGGGCTCGCCCGAAGTGGGACGCATGGTCGCCGAAGTGTGCGGACGCAACCTGGTCCCCGTCAAGTTAGAGCTTGGAGGCAAGGGCGCGGCGGTCGTATTCGACGACGTTGACCTCGACGACACGGTCAACAAACTGGCCCAGGCCATCACGTTCCACACGGGGCAAGTTTGCTGCGATGCCACGCGGTGGCTGGTGCAAGATTCGATCTTTGACCAGTTCGTCACGAAGTGCGCCGATCGCCTGAGGAAAGTCGTGATCGGCTATCAGTTGGACGAGGCCACGCAAATGGGGCCGGTCGTCAGCGAAAAGCAACGTCAACGAATACTTGGCTACTTGGACCGCGGCCAACAAGAAGGGGCTGACCTGGTGCTGGAAGGAGGTGTTCTGGAACTGGCGGATCGCAACGGTTTCTATGTCAAACCGGCACTGCTTGTCGGTTCGCTCGATAACGTAGCGGCGCGCGAGGAGATTTTTGGCCCAGTCGCCTATTTGACGTCGTTTCATACCGAAGAGGAAGCGATCGACATGGCCAACGACACGGACTATGGCCTGGCCAATAGCGTCTGGACAAGTGATATGGATCGAGCCCGCCGCGTTGCCGAATCGATGACCGCGGGCAACAGCTGGATCAACGCTCATAACCTGTTTCCGCACGGCGTACCCTACGCAGGGGTTAACAAGAGCGGCCTGGGGGGCGGCGTCCTGTCACCCGACACGTTGTTGGACTACCTGCGTTGCACCTCCGTCGTTCGGCCACTGTAAGCACACGGTAAACACGCCGCCTGCTCCATTTGCCTAAGCCGATACCCATTCGGAAGCATTCCTGCCGGCGGTCACAGAAAAGCGTTGCTGAACCATGCCACGCCTCTTGACGTTTCGGCGTTCTGCGAGTGATCCATCGAATCGACGCGTCATTCACCAGTAGATCCATCGGGCGTCCCCAGCGTGTGGTGAAACCGGCACACCGTCGGAATCCCAACGGAGTAACAAGATGTCAAACAATTCACAACGGGCGGACTTTCCCGATCGGAAGTTATCCGAGACGTTTCTCCACTTCGCCGAGCCCTTGCTGGAGCCGTTGGGTGCGGACGCGACCGAGCAGCAGATGGAGGAAGTCCTCAAGATCGCCTTTACGGTATGGAACGCCGTCGTTTATGAAGCGGCGAAAGGGGAGACGAGGTTTCTGGACATGGTCCAGAAAGCCACCGCATCGGTACCGCCGGTGGCGACCTTCGTTGAGGAGATGATCGCACGGAAACGCAAGCTCTTTGGTGACGACCAGCGTTTGATTGGAAAGTACGAATTCTTTCGCAAGAATGGCGAATTGCGTTTTCGGGCGGAGGCGCGGTCGCCCTGGTCAGCCTCCCCACCCACCGACAACGCTTGAGGCGGCTGCGCACACGCAGCGGCGCTGTCCAGGCGAATCTCATGGCATTCGACCGACTCGCGCGCCAGGTTGCGGACCGTGACTTCATCGACAGCAAGAAGACACCGCACCGATTGTACCGGGCGCATCTGCAAAGGCGGTGCTTCGGTCGAACAAACTTTCGTTCAGGCTTTGCGTGCCACTACCGCCGGGTTCCATTGCCAACGGGTTGAAATTTAGGCCAAAACTGCCTGACTTAATCGTGGCTTTCCGCAGCAACGATTGAGATGCGACCTTTCCATGCAACCAAGCAACTCGCTCAGAGCCCGAGTTGATTCAGCATCGGGGGGCCGAACCTGGCCCCTTGCCCACGATCCCTTGCCGCCCCCCGAATGGTGTTGCAATGCGAGCACCGGAGTAGTCGTCGATCCAACGCCCGAGGCCCCGATCGCCCTGCGGTCCATTCCCATGCATCTTCTAGACGTGCGGTTTATCTTGCGGCTAAGGATCGACAAGTCAATAACTGTCGTGTTTGCTCAAGGATTACGGACGGTATTCTCCCCACACGCCGCCCGTGGGAAGACAGGTTTTTCTTGACCGATACTAAACAGGCAAGATGAGCGAACTTTGTCGCTGGCGGATAGTCGTTGGATAGTCGTTTCTTTCATTTTTTGACCGTTTGTGACCATACGTGTCACGACAGTTCGTACACTGGCCTACATACCACACGGGTGCCCACAACCCAACCAGGAGCAGGTGAATGACAACAACCGCATTTGGCGATTTGTTCGAGGCAATCTCCGGTTTTGAACCGCATCGTTGGCAACAGACGTTGGGCAGTGATTCGGTGCCACGAAACCGCCTGATTCGTGTCCCGACTGGAATGGGCAAGACGGAGGGCGCGCTTTGTGCGTGGTTGTGGAATGCCGTACGTCCAACGCTCGAAGCAGAATCGACGAACTCGAATAAATCGCATGGCGATTTAGCCGCAACGGCTTGGCCCCGGCGCCTCGCTTGGTGCTTGCCAATGCGCGTTTTGGTTGAGCAGACGGCTGATCGTGCGCGTGAACTGATTGGTCAATGGGCCGAAAAAACGGGGTGCAGCGATCCACCGAAAGTTAACATTCTGATGGGCGGCAAGGAGACCGAGCGATGGTACCTGGAACCGGAGAAACCTGCTGTTTTGATCGGAACGCAGGATATGCTCCTTTCCCGGGCGCTCAATCGCGGCTACGCATCGGCTCGCGCCCGCTGGCCGATGGAATATGCCCTGCTGAACCAGGATTGCCTTTGGGTGATGGATGAGGTGCAATTGATGGATGTCGGTCTGGCCACGTCAGCCCAACTTCAAGCCTTTCGCGATGCCGACGTGAGCAAACAGCTTCGTCCCTGCTTCACTTGGTGGATGAGCGCGACACTGCAACCGGATTGGCTACGTAGTATCGACTCCGAGACAGCTTGGGCGGCGTGGATTCGCAACCTGTCTGTTATTCCCCCCCAAGATCGCAGTGGCAACTTGTGGGATATCCCGAAAGCGGTGGTCCTTGACGCCATACCCACAGGTGACACAGAGGGTTTCGCGCAAAGAGTTCTCCGTGAACATGAATCGATGGAGCCGTCCCAGTATGGGCGAATCACGCTGGTCGTGTGCAATACCGTACAACGAACCGTCGAAACACATGCCGCGCTGTGTAAAGCAGGTCGGACCGAAGGATTAGAACTTGTTCACAGTCGCTTCCGATCTCACGAGCGTGCAACATGGCGAGACGCTTTCCTCAGTCGCGAAGCCTGCACGGATAGCGTCGACCGGATCATTGTTGCCACACAGGTTGTGGAAGCAGGCGTCGACATTTCGGCTGGTTGTTTGATCACGGAATTGGCACCGTGGCCGAACCTCGTTCAGCGTTTCGGTCGGTGTGCCCGATATGGTGGCGCCGGCCATGTCGTCGTTGTAGATCGTGAAAGGGACGAAAAATCGGCCGCACCCTACGATCCACCGTCCCTGACGGCGGCGTGGGATGCATTGCAGTCTTTTGACGATATCGGAGTGAAAGCAATTGAGGCGTTCGAAGACGGACTAGACAACGACGCGAGGATGCGGCTCTATCCCTATGAACCGTCACACTTGCTGATGCGAAACGAATTTGAAGAACTGTATGACACGACGCCCGACCTGACCGGAGCGGACCTGGATATCAGCCGATTCATTCGATCGGGCACCGAACGCGACCTACTGGTTTTCTGGGATGACGTTGCCAGAGACGGAGTTCCGCTTGACTCTCGCCAGCCACGCCACGAAGAATTGTGCCCCGTTCCTTTCCTCGCAGCGAGAGACTGGCTATGCGGAGAAGAATCAAAGTCGAACCGCAAACCGAAGCTCCGTGGCAACATGCGAGCATGGTTATGGGACTGGATTGACGGCCAATGGGTGACTGTTCGAC
This sequence comes from Planctomycetota bacterium, assembly GCA_024277285.1. The sequence continues at coordinate 17,933 of JAJRVM010000249.1, read as the reverse complement.
GCGACATGCTAGTCCCAGGCTGCGTGGTATGCGCCGCTGTCGATGGCGGTGGCTATATCCCGAGTATTGGTTTTGCTCCTGATTCACGTGAGCCGGTACCGGCGGTTCTTCCAGCTGCGACGGATACGTTGGCTGAAATACTAGACCGGACGGACAATCAGCAGGATGGTGAACCGCTAAGCATCAGCGAGTGGAAGACGATTGCGTTTCACAGCGATGAAGTCGCCGATGTTGTGGTTGAGATTGCCGCGAAGATCGAGCTACCAAGCGATCTTGTCCACATCCTGACACTGGCAGCCCGCTGGCACGACATTGGCAAATCGCACCCGGCATTCCAAGGCAAAATGGCCGATGCAGCGGACCATCCCCGTCCGGATCGCAACGATCTTGCAAAGGGTCCAGAGTCTGCGTGGCGCAAGCCGCCCGGGCTTTATGTCTTCCGGGATGACGAATCGGAGCGACGGCCGGCGTTTCGCCATGAATTGGCAAGTGCGATGGCGCTCTTCTCCGTCCTCAAGCTATACGCCCCGCAACATCCGGCACTGTTGGGACCGTGGGGGGAGGTGATGGAGAAGCTGGGCCAGTCAGTTTTGAATCCGACGATAACTGCCCCGCCACCAGAGGTTCAACCGGTACTGGATTGCACGGCCGAGCAGTTTGACCTGCTGGCCTATCTGGTGGCCAGCCATCACGGCAAGGTGCGCGTTGCATTGCACGCCGCGCCAGCCGATCAAGATTACCAGCCGAAACCTGGCGATGACAACGGTCTTCCCATCCGTGGAGTCCGCCCTGGCGACATCTTACCGTCGATTTCGCTCACGGCTAATTCCCCGACCCTGCCCGAACTCCCACTCACGCTCGCCCCAGCGGCGTTGGGGCTGTCGTTTGAAACCGGTGTAAGCTGGCGCGAGCGAACGGAGAGTTTGATTCAACAATACAGCCCGCCATCGCTCGCATTGTTGGAAACCGTGATTCGTGTCGCCGACATCCGCGCATCGCAAAGACCAACAATTGACTCGACGCTTGCGAAGGAGATTTCCGCATGAGTGTGCACATCCATCATCTCCTCGGCTGTTCACCGCAGCCACTGGCACTCTACTTGAAAGCCATCGGCATCCTGCGTTTGGTGGCAGAACAAGTAGACCCCGGCGTCCGCGGTTGGTGGCAGAATGAACATTTCTGCTTACTGACAAGACTCGACCAGAAGGAGCTGGAACGATTCTTTCTCGAAGAGTATTCGCCAACGCCGTTTCTATCACCGTGGAATAAGGGGTCCGGATTCTACAAAGTAAACGACCCCGGATTGACACCTATCGAAGACTCCATGGCGCCACGTTTTCGACAGTTCCGAGATGCAATCGGTGAAACACGACAGTTGCTCAATGTCATCGGCAAAGCCGACGCAGCCGTCCGTGCAATCAAGGACCGGACCAAGACGACGCGAGCCTTCCAAACCTCCGATCAACGCGAAATACTTCGCAATAGCGATGCGTTCCAACGAACGAAAGCGTTGCTGAAAAAAGAGCTCGAACAAGCGGACCTCTCAGGCGAAGTGCGAACGAATTTGGAAACGACTCTGCAACAGGTCGAGTTACTCGTTTGTGAACCAGACAACCAACCCACCAAAGCTCAAGCAGTAGCACTCAAGAAGCAAGGAGGATACAAACGGTTGCTGCGGGAGGCGGAAAAGGAGTTCAAACGCCTTAAGGCGTCGCTGCTGTCTGATTGTCGTCGATCGTGGCGTGGGCTACATGCCGACTGGCTGTCGGCCGGAATCGTGCTTGACGAGAACGGAGAAGCGGAGTTCCCATCTTTGTTGGGAACTGGCGGCAATGATGGCAACTTGGATTTTACCAACAACGCGATGCAGCGGTTAGGAGACCTTTTTGATCTTGCGACCGACACGGGTGCACCGAATCAAGGTACTGATGAGCTGTTGCAGGAAGCACTTTGGGGGCAATTAACAAATCGCCTCCAGGCTGTTTCCATCGGACAGTTTATGCCTGCGAGTGGCGGCGGTGCAAACACGGCAACAGGTGCGAGCGGTTCGCCACTGATTAATGCCTGGGATTTCGTGTTGATGCTTGAAGGCTCGATTCCATTCAGTGCACGAACGACGCGACGTCTTGACCATTTATCCAAGACTAAAGCCAGCGCGCCGTTCGCGGTCCATTCCCATGCGGCCGGGCACGCGTCACCCGGTAGTGAAAAAGACGCTAGGGGAGAGCTTTGGCTCCCACTGTGGTCACAACCGGCGACAATACGGGATGTGAATGCGTTAATCGGCGATGCTCGAATGCAACTTGGGCGGCACACGATCTGTCGTCCAGTTGATGCCGCACGCGCAATCGCACGATTGGGAGTTGCTCGTGGTATCGGCGAATTCACGCGATTCGGTTTCTTAGAACGCAACGGCCAGTCAACGTTGGCGGTTCCGTTGGGGCGTATCCGGGTACAGCATCGTCCGCGAGCAACACTTGTTAATGATCTTGCCGGTTGGAGTAACGCATTACAGCGTCTGGCCCGAGATTCTCATGCCCCTGCGCGGTTGATCCATGCCGAACGGCGACTGGCCGATGCGATATTCGCGGTCTTGACTCACGACGATACTCCGCAGCGCTGGCAGGCAGTATTGGAAACTGCGGTTGAGATCGAATCGTTGCAGGTTGGCGAAACCGCGCTTCGTGCCGGCCCAATCCCAATGCTGCAGCCCGACTGGATCGAGGCCATCAATGACCACACGCCTGAATTCCGGCTGGCGCTCGCGTTGGGGAGCTCGGCGGCTGGTTTCAGCAAAGACGATAGACCATACGATCCCATACGACATCACTGGTTGCCTCTGGAACCCGGCGCAAGGCGGTTTCAGATTTCAGACAGCCGCCTGGCAAACGACCCTCGCGTCGTTATGTCAGGTCGTGACCCTATTGGGGACCTGGCAGCGATCGTATCGCGTCGGTTGATCGAGGCGCAAGCCAAAAGCCACCGTGTCTTGCCACTCCAAAACGCTTGGGGATGTAGCGCAAGGCTGGCCGATCTAGCGCAACTGATCGGTGGCCACGTCGACCTGGCCCGCGTCATGACACTCGGTCGAGCCCTGATGGCACTTGATTGGAAGCGGTGGCATCGCCAACGCTTCCACGAGCGGTTGTCTTGTCCGATCTTGGCACACGATCATCCGGACGAAGCGTGGCTCGCGCTGCGGCTTGCGTGCCTGCCGTGGCCGATTGACGATGGGCTTTCGATTCCCGTGGAAGCATCGCTGGTCAACCGATTGGTCTCGGGCGATGCACCGGCGGCCGTGCGGATCGCCAGACAACGACTCAGCGCCACCGGTATTCGCCTTCCGTTTCAGTCGGCTCTGGCCGACGTCGAAACGGCGCGTTTGTGGGCTGCCGCTTTGGCGTTCCCCATTTCACGTGGCAGTGCGCGTCGCGCTGTCACGATCCTGGTTCCTGGCTTTTTTGGAGCAACTCATGTTTGATACTTCTGTACTCCATGGCACTAACCGCCTCTTGTTTTCCGTGCCGCTGCGTCCGATTCAGACGGATCGATTCCAACCCACCGGTTTTCCCAATCTTGGACACGCGACGTACCAGACGTCGGAAGGTCAAAAACTACTGGTCGAAAGTGCGCAAAGCATGGCGAATCGGCTGGAAGGTGTCTGTTGGGACGAAGCGAACAATCGCCCCATCCGCGTTTTGGACGGCATCAGTCACGTGACAATCAACCGGACCGTCGACGGAAGTACGGAATTCCTAACCGACACGATGCTCGAAGCTCACCGTCTGAACAGTCCGTACCTCCTGGAAGCCAGCAACAAAACATTCTTCAACAAGCTCAAGGATGAGCTCGGAGGACTCGCCGAGGGCCCGATCAACCGAGCCAAACTAGCGGTGGTTGTGCTCCGCTATGATATCGGCAGCCTGATTCACGGCCTCTTTCTTGCCAAGAGCGAACTTGCGGGTGGGCGGCTGCGAATCGCGCGGGCGCTGTCCGCATTCATCGAGGCCAAAGGAGTGAGAGTCGCTGCATCGGGTGGCGTGAAGAATGACCATGTCAATCCATCGGGTGATACGAAATCTGGATTTGGCAATGTCCCGTTCGCCCGCGACGAGTTTACGGCTGATTCAATCGACTGTTACTTCAATCTCGACCTCGCCCAAATCCGCGGCTACGGATTGGGTGAGGGCGTTGACACTTTACTGATTCTGCTCGCGCTGCACCGGATCCGCCGACTGCTCGACGGTGACTTGCGTCTGCGCACGGCGTGCGATCTGGAACCGATAGATGGTACCAATGTCACTGCAACTCGTCCGACCGGCTTTGCCTTGCCATCAACGGACGAGCTCGAAGAAGCACTGCCGGTCGCTATCGAGAGCTGCAAAGATAAGATGGTCCATGAAACAGTGCAGTTCAACGACGAGCTGAAAAAAGGTAAAGAGACGAAGACGAAGGTGATCGATGATGAAACACCTGGCGAAGACGAGGAGTAGACGATGCCCACCGTCACTATGCATTTCCCCGGCGGCCGTTATCATGCGACTCCGTGGGGACATCACGTCAATGAAGGCCTGATTGAATGGCCGCCGTGTCCATGGCGTCTATTGCGAGCACTGATCGCAACCGGGTACGCCAAGCATGGTTGGACCGAAGTTCCGCCCCTCGGCCGACGTCTGATTGAAACGCTGGCCAGTGTGCTACCGACGTATCAACTTCCTCAAGCCAGTGCCGCCCATAGCCGGCACTACATGCCAATTGGTGAATTGGCGAAAGGTATCGAAAAGACAACGCTCGTCTTCGACACCTGGGCAAACGTCGGCGATGACGAATTGGCCATTCGCTGGGATTGTGAACTGGACGACGAAGCTGCCGAGTTGTTCCAGTTGCTCGTGGAATCACTCGGGTATCTCGGACGTAGTGAAAGCTGGGTTGAAGCGAGTGTGGAATCAGACGAAAAGGAGTTCCGTGAAGATCGGCTCGCAATCCCGCAAGTCAATGGTGCGGATCTCGGGCCCGAGTGGGAACAGCTTCCACTGATGACCGCAGTTCACCCCGACGCGTACGCCCAATGGCAAGCAGCACAAACCGAAGCGGCACTCGCCTGTTTCCCATTGCCTGAGGGCAAACGTAAACCACCGAAATCTCTCCTAAGAAAACGCGCTGCGGCGGTCGCCCCATTCCCGCAAGACTTGCTCGACTGCTTGCAGAAAGACACGGCATGGTGGAAGAAACAGCATCACTGGAGTCAGCCACCGGGGACGCGGCGAGTACTCTATTGGCGGCGCGTCGACTCGCTTGTCGTGTCGCGGCCGCAGGCTGTTCGCCCTCTGCCCGCTCGGCCGGTCGAGGCAATTCTGCTGGTGCTGGCGACTCCCAGTCGCAATAAGTCGGCGCTGCCACATGTGCGACGGACGTTGCCACAGAGCGAGTTGTTGCACCGAGCCATCGTCGGGCGTGTCGGTCGCGGACACAGAGTCGACTGCCCCGAACTGACAGGGCAGGATGTCGCTGGAAAACCACTGAGAAACGGCCATCGACATGCACATATCCTGCCGCTTGATCTGGACCGCGATCAGCATATCGATCACATACTTATCTACGCACCGATGGGACTGGGAGATGCGGCACAGGCCGCGATCCGGTCACTCAAGCGGACCTGGACCAAAGGGGGCGTCGGTGACTTGCAATTGGCGGTTGTCGGTCGTGGTGACCTCCAATCACTGCGTCACTTACCCCAACCGCTGCGGAACAGAACGCAAGCGCTTCTTGGCTGCACGGCCGATGGAGGTACCAACTCAACCGATTTGCAACCAACTCCGCGTCGATCGGGCTCAAGAGTTTGGACCAGCTTGACACCTTTCGTGCCGCCACGATACGTGAAGCGGAACGGCAAAAACTCGCTGGAAGGGCAAGTCCAGGCGGAACTCAAATCGCGAGGGTTGCCCGCCGCCGGTTTCATCAAGGTTCAGTCCGAACCGACGCGGCGTCTGCGCGACTTCATTCGGGTTCGTGGTCATGGTGGCGGCCCACCTCCGGTCGATGTTGGATTTGCCCTCCGAATCGAACTGAACGAACCGGCAACGGGTCCGATCTCGCTGGGATACGCGAGCCATTTTGGGCTTGGGCTTTTCCTGGCGGAGGGTTCTTCTCATGAGTGAATACCAGCACCTCTACTTCGCTGCGGTCAATCGGCCGTTGAGTGACAAGCAAATTGCGTACATGCGACAGCAATCGGCGCGAGCGAAAATCTGGCATTGGGAGTGGACCAACGAGCATCACATTGGTGGCTTTCGCGAGAATACGGTTGAGATGCACCGGTGCGGGCGAACCTACGTGGCGATAAGCTGCTGACATCTTGCAAGCAGATGCGACAGAAGGACGGCGCCGGCTTCATCCTCGATCATGAACTGAACGCATTACTGAAGAGCGTGGAAAAACAAACAACGTGCCTCTCAGTCATCTCGTTCTCGCAAAAAGCAAGATACAACTGAACCTCAACGGGCCTTGCGTGTCTTCAACCTCATGGACTTTTTCTTGCGTGACCAGTGATGGCGTGGAATGAAACACTCACATGAACGAACCCTCGAAACACATTATCCTCTCCTCAATGGGTGTTTGGCCCGAACAAAAGCCGCGCACGGCGCTCCGCTACCAACTTGGCGAGGCAGAACGGGCCAGTTACTTCTCGGCGTTTGGCCTGTGGCAGTTGTTGGAGAAGCGTGATCTCGCGACGGAGATCTGGTTCCTGCTCACGCCGAAAGCACGCGAGACTCAGTGGCAAGAGATTCGATGTGAAGCGAGCCGAGTGGGGGTCGCCGTCCAAGCCATCGACTTGACTGGCGACATGGACGATACGTACGACTTTCTCGAACAGACGGCAAATCGTATTCCCAAGGGGTGTCAACTGACTTTAAACGTCACCGAAGGACTACGGCATCACGCTTTCTTGTTCTACGCGTTGGCGTTATATCTGACCGCCTTCCGTGACGTGCGACTGGAAGGCGCATGGTACTGCCGGCTGGAAACGGAGAACTGGAACGATCCCAAACCACTGATCGACTTGAAACCAATCCTTGATCTTGCCTATTGGTTTCACGCGTTGGTGGTGTTCCGGGAGACCGGTTCGCTTCGTGAAGTGGCTCGACGCTTGACGGACGAAGATGTGAAGGAACGCGTTGACCAACTCTCGACGTTGTTTCTCAATGGCATGCCGTTGGAAGCCGGGAATAAGGCCGCACGAATACTGGCATTCGTGTCACAACATGCAATGGTGACCGACGTTCCTCTTGCCGAACAGCTGCAAGACGTGATCATTGACAGCATTCGACCATTGGCAGGCGTGGCGTTCGAACCACAACCGAAAAAGAGTCAGGCGGATACGTCCAAGAAGGCTTTGCCGTTGAATCTCGATGAATTGCGTCGACAGGCGAAATATATTCAAAGCTACTTCGATACCGGGCAGCTGAACTTAGCGTTTGGATTGATGCGAGAGTGGGTCATCAATTGGATCGCTTTCCAGAGAAAACAAACAAGTAATTGGCTGGACCGCCCAACGCGAGAGAAGATCGAGCGCAACTTGGGAGGCCTTGCGGAAGTGCTCAAGGCGAAAGACCCTGCCGACGCGAAACGCAAGCTTTACAAACACGCTGCGGTTCGCAAACAACTGACGGAATCGCAGAAGGTGTGGGGGAAGCGATGGAACACTGTTTGCGATCTCCGCAATGCCTTGCAGCATCACGGAATGAAAGCGGGAGTATTTGAACCACATCGCGGTGACATTCAGCGCGCTCGTTCGGATTGGGAGCAGTGGGAGCAGTGGGAGACGCCGCCCGAGTTTGGCGGTGGCCACGGTCGGCTCTTGATCTGTCCAATCGGCAAGACCCCTGGTGTGCTCTATTCGGCGATAGGCCGCATGGCGTTGCCTCCTGACCGTGTATTAGCAATTTGTTCCGAAGAGTCGCGCGCATGGCTGGATGAAGCGATGGCACTAGCGAAATGCGACGCGCCACACACGGTTCTGTTGCTGAGAGATCCATTCAAGGGGTTGGGCGAGTTTGCTGAATTGATCGCCAAGGCATCGCAATGGTTATTCGAGGCAGATGATATCCATGCAAACCTGACCGGTGGCCCAACATTGATGAGTGTTTTGGTCGGCCAGTTGGTCAAACGTGCCGAACGCGAGTACCAGCGCCCGGTGCGAGAGTTTCTTCTCATCGACCCTCGGCCCCCCGAACAACAACGCTCAGACCCGTGGCACCTGGGTGATCTCCAGTATTTGGATGATAGACTGCCCACGAAGAGCGACACTTCCGATCTCGAAGCACATCAACCAGGCGATGACTCATCGAAGGAGAACGTTACATGAGCAACAGTTTCGTCACGTTGGAAGCAACGTATCGAATCGTCACGCCGATGTTCTGCAGCGGGGCGGATCAAAAAATGGCAGAATTACGCCTCCCAAGTATCAAAGGTGCTCTTCGATTCTGGTGGCGTTCCATGATGTGGGGAACTAGTGACGGACGAACAACCGATGTCAAAATTCTGCGTCGCAAAGAAGCCGAGTTATTTGGTACCAGCGATCAGACCGTCGGTCAATCGAAGGTGCGGATGCGGTATTCAGACATGCAGACGGAAGAACAGACTGCCACAGCCGAGTGGGCCCAACATAAAGGAATTCAATACCTCGGTTATGGCGTTATGAACTATCGAGGTGAGTTGAACCGGTCAATGATCCCCGGTGGCACGTTTTCGCTTCTACTACGATTGGGGCCCTGCCTTTCCACTCAACAGCATCAGCAAGTCCAAGACGCCTTGGTGCTACTCGGATCGGTCGGCGGACTCGGCAGCAAGTCTCGAAAGGGTTTCGGAAGTTTGACGCTGACGACACTCCGCAAAAACGAACAATGTATCGCGATTCCCGAGTCGCCGATGGCGCGAATTCGATCGGTCTTCCGACCATCGCGTCATACCCTTCCGGAATGGACAGCATGGAGTCCTTTAAGCCGCGTGGTCGAGGTGACGGGCGCCGGTCATTGCGCGGTCGATGTGTTGGACCGTCTTGGTCGCGAACAAGTCCACTACCGAAGCTGGGGACGTAAAGGCGCGAGTGATTCCGAACACAGAGTCTTGGATAAAGCCAGCGAAAAGAACTTTCCTGAAGATCACCACCTGAGCAAGAGACACAAGGTTGCCATCCAGCATCCAAAACGGATTGTGTTTGGTTTGCCGCATAACTATGGCAAAGGAGGTTTAAAATCGGTTGCGCCAACCAACGGGAATTTCAATCGACGCGCCAGTCCACTGTTCTTGCATGTTCACCAACCCACAACTGAAACACCACCGGTTGGAGTTGCGGTTTTCTTGCCATCGCGGTTTCTACCCGACGGGGAACACATCATGGCGTTTGGCAAGAGCGTACCTTTGGATTCAAGCAAGGAGTTCTGGTCACCGATTCATGGTTACCTTGATCGTTTGCTCGGCAAGCAGAACGCAACTCGAAGACAGACGGACCTCAACGCGACGGAGGAGCCTCTTGACGGAGTCTGAAATTATGAAGACACATCTTTCTTTCACGATCGGTCCCGTGCAGGCGTTTGTCGGGCAGGCTCGGCGGACTCGCGACCTTTGGGCGGGCAGTTGGCTGCTCTCCTATTTGGCTGAATCCGCTTTGGTGGCGGCAGAACAGGCGGGCGGAAAAACGCTGATCCCGTTTCGATCGGATGAGGATTGCGGTAGCGTCACCTCAAAGCGGACAACCATCGGCGGGATTCCGAACCGCTTCGAGCTGCAATTTGATTCAGTCGAAACGGCAAAGCAAGCGGCAACCGCCGCTTCTGACGCTTTTCAGTCATCCTGGCGAAACATCGCTTCAGCCGTCTTCAGCCAGTTCGTTGAGCCGGTGGTGGAATATGGCAACAGAACAGCGGTAATTTGGAACCGGCAGGTCGAAAGCTTTTGGGAGATCACATGGGTCATCGGTTCGCCGGATGGAGCCAACAAAACGCTGAACCACCTGGTCACCTCTCGGAAGAATATCCGCAATGTGAATGCGCAACCGGAAGACGGCACGAAGTGCTCACTGATGGGAACGCACCAAGAGCTCTCCGGATATGCCGGAAGAGGACAACGGAGCGACCAATCGATTTTCTGGAACGAGTTGCGAAAGCTCGTTCCTGAGTTGGATGTTCAGGATCGAGAACGGCTTTGTGCCATCGCCCTCATTAAGCGGCTTATTCCGCATGTAATTGAACGTGCAACCGGGCCTGATATTTGCGACGACTTGAAACAGCAGAAGTCCTGGCCTTCGACGGCGTTCCTGGCGGCGTTACCTTGGCTCAGGAAGGTGGAAGAGTCGGAACGTGCTCGCCAGGCCGCTAGCGACTACGCGATGGCGGCCAAGAAAGCTGGGTGGCGCGAAAGTGACGTGCAGGCCGCCAAAGACGCCGGCCTCCATGCATCTTGGACGGGACTCGATGGACCCGCATGGTTTGCCGAGGCCGTTCGGCAGAATGAACCGGGAGCAAGCAAGGATGAGGTGTGCAAGTTACTGGAGTTATTGAATAATGTGCAGTTTGCGGTGCCTGGTTTCCAGCCGGAGCGGAGTCCCTCACATCCGTCTCGGCGGGCAGATGTGCCGATTGGTCCCGTTCCCTACTATGCGCTGCTGTTGATGGACGGCGATTCAATGGGACGACTGGTCGCGACACTGGGGTCGCCGGAAAAGGTCAGCAGGGGACTTAACCGGTTCGCTGGTCGCGTTGACAAGACCGTGCAATCGAAACTCGGTCGAACCATCTACACAGGCGGCGATGATGTAATGGCCATTCTACCTGCCGCTAACGCATTGCACACGGCCGACGAATTGGCCCGAGAATATGTGGTCAGTTTTCAACATGTCCATGAGGGAAAAACAATTCCTGACGCCACCCTGTCCGGCGCCATCATCTACGCTCACTGGAAGTATCCCTTGCGACAGGTGTTGCAAACAGCCCATCACTTGCTTGATGACGTCGCCAAGGAACGAACGGGGCGTGATTCTCTGGCCATCGGGATTGTCCAGGGGAGCGGTTTACAAGCCGTGTGGTCCGCGCCATGGTCGGCAGTTCGCGGCGAAACAGGAAATGTTGCCGGGTTCGGAAAACTCGACGAACTGATCGACCGGTTTGGCAGCGATTCGACGCGAAAAGAAACCACGGAGTTTAATGGCTCGTTTCTTTACCTGCTCCGGAAACAGTTTGGAAAACTGTTCGCGGAGCCGATCGAGCAACCGGGCCAATTCGGGAGAATTGGCTTTGGCGACGAACTACTGACTGACATCGCAAATGCCGAATACCGCAGACGAATGACAAGAGAGGCTCGCAAGAAAGTAGTTCCCAGCGAAACGAAGAACATGGTCAGGCCACTATTGGCGATCAGCCAACCATGGACACGCGATCCCGAAACGCGGCGGGTGAGATCCGATCCGCAAGCATTTAGCTTCGATGGCTGGCGAGTCGCTCGCTTTCTCAAGCAAGTCAAAGATGGAAAGGTGGATGGCCATGCGTGAGCAACAAACCGTGACTGCAACAGACAGGCACACCCGGTGGTATCGCCTGGAGCCGACGGATGCATGGTTTTTTCGGGACGGTCGCCCATCGAACCGAGGAGAAAACCAGAGTGACATCGTCAGCCAGTTCCCGCCGAACTCTGCCACTGTCGTCGGTGCACTGCGAGCCGCCTTGGCGCGATCATCTCCTTATCCATGGGATGGTCATTCCGACTGGAGCGATGAGATCAAACAAGTGCTAGGCGATGGCAACGACTTGGGAACGCTGTCGTTCATCGGCCCGCTGCTGGAGAAGGATGGACAAATCGTCTTCCCGATGCCACGGCATGTACTGGGAAGAGCAACAGACAATGGCAAAACGTTCACACCGCTCGACTGGTTGGTTCCCTCGAAAACGCTCGTCCAGTGTGACCTGGGACACGTTTGTTTACCAACGCCCAAAGGGATCTGCAAGAGCAGGCTGGGCGAAAAAGCTCCTAGTTCGACCGAACAGTTCTTCGTCACCACGAGCGCGATGACCGCGATTCTCGCAGGCGAACGGCCTTCACCAGAAGATTGCATCCACCGTGATGACCTGTTCGTATTGGAAAGTCGAGTCGGCATCGCTCGCGATGTCGACTCCCGTACCACTGGCGAAGGAGCCATGTACAGCCCACGGTATGTCCGTTTGCGCCGAAATGTCGCCCTTGTTGTTGGTGTTGCTGGATTGCCAGCGGATGACTGGGCAATGCCACATTATATCGCGTTGGGAGGCGAATCCCGTTTCGCATCGTGCGAACCGATTGACGCGCGGCCGCTTCCAAAACAATCGTTGGGCGACGAGCCATCGGTGCTAGTTCTCGCGACACCTGCCTGTTTTGCTGGCAACAAAGACTGGTTTGGCGCTCGGCCGGCAGAGGATGCCTCGGCTTTAAGTGCCGAGCTTTCCGGCACCGTCATCACCACGACCTTCGACCGACCAATTGGCATCGGAGGGTGGAACGGCATCCATGGCCGGCCACATTCGCTCGTGCCCCATGTTCGGCCCGGCACGGTTTGGTGGCTTGAGTCTGCCAAAGCCATTGATACCAACCTTTCGTCGAGCGGATTTCAGCTTGGCAACAAGACGAGTTTCGGCTACGGCCTTGCGTTCCTCGGCAAACAAACGCCCCCATAGCAAATGCGTCCACCAACCGCCTCAACCATTTTGGGAGAAGCTCAATATGAAATCGACCATTCTCGGCTTGTTGGCCGAAACCTCAATCCACCCTGGCACTGGCCAAGACGCTGGATTCGTAGACTTACCCGTTGCGCGCGAAGCGTCTACTGATTATCCGGTCATTGTCGGCAGCAGCTTCAAAGGTGCGCTGCTTGGTCGGGCGCGTAGCGAGAAGTGGGATGCCCCCAAGTGCAACACGGTATTTGGTCAACAGGACCGTGCCGGTAGCTTGGTCATCGCCGATGCTCGCTTGGTTGCCCTGCCGATCCGCTGCCTAACGGGAACCTACAAATGGGTAACCTGTCCGCACCTGATCGAACGTTTTTGCCGTGATCTGCGACGCTCGGCCAGTGGCCATTCGGAAATGTCGATTCCGTCGATCGACCGAATGAAGTACGTTGGCGCTGGCAACGGCGAGTTATTTCTGGAAGAACGGCAATTCCAACACCAGCACGAGCTCCCCGAAGGCATCGTCGAATTAATTCAGTCGCTAATTGCGTACAAGGAGACACAACAGCGCGTGCCCAAACAACTGGTCCTCTTGAACTCCAATGACTTTGCCTGGTTCGCCCGCTACGGCTTGGCGATCAACGCTCGGAATGTCCTCGATAACGAGAAGAAAACCAGCAAAAACCTCTGGTATGAAGAAACGATCCCACCTGACAGTCTGTTTTACTGCCTGCTCGCCGAACGGAACGAAGGCGGCGCCCTGGAGGCACTGGAATCGCTTATTGGCGAGCATCCTTTCTTGCAAGTTGGTGGGAATGAAACGGTCGGTCAGGGTTGGTTCGCCGTGAAGTGGGACGTTTGCACGACACCATCCGTGCAGGGGGACACCGCATGAATACGACATACAAACAACCTGTTCGCACACTCGACCAATTGCGGGCGGAACATGCATTGAATCAGATCAAGAGCATCGAAAACAACAACGATGGCTACTATGTGTCGTATGTGTCGTCCCTGCCTGCCGCAATGGTCATGAACGGCCTTGGTCAGGCGATGGTCACGCAGTTGGCCAAGGCGAAAGGAAGAACCAACGACTCGCATTACCTGTTGTTCAATCACGTCGCGTCATGGCTGACCACGCAAATCGATGAACTCAATGGCGACGCGCACGATGTGATCGTGAAGCTCATGAATAATGACCAAGATGTCTATCTCCGCGCCCAAGCCGAAGCGATGGCCTACCTCAATTGGCTCAAACAGTTCGCCCGCGCTTATTTGACTGAAAAGGAGAGTCAAAGTGACTGACGCGTTTTGCCCGATCTATAAAGAAGCTGCGGATCAAAAACCATGGGAAAAAGAAACGGTGGTCAACTGCGGACTGTTGTTCGACAAATTCCCTTCGGCTTGGCGAAAAAAGGAGACGACATACGAATTTGACAAGGGCATCGCGGGTAAGAAGTCGGAGGGCGGCAACTGGCTGCACGCGATGGCTAGCAGGCCAGCCGGTGACGCGAGTCTGCTCGAAGAAGCCTGCCGGCGCCAACGCAAACTGGCGGAGAACATGGGCGGTGAAACGCTGCACCTCAAGAACTCCACTCGTTTCATCACCGGCATGGGGCGCGAACATCCACTCGAAAACGGCATCACGTGGCTTCATACACTCGGCGTTCCCTACCTGCCAGGCAGTGGTCTGAAGGGCATGCTGCGCGCGTGGTATCGAGAGACTCACGGCGAGTTCAAGGGCAAGTGGCACGAAGATGTGCACACCGAGACTCTTTTCGGATCCCAAACAAACGGTGGCGGGCGTTTTGTCTTGCTCGACATGCTCCCCACTAAACCGATCAAACTGGTCGTTGATGTAATGACTCCACACTACGGCGACTACTACCAACATGGCGACACGCCCGGTGACTGGCAGAGTCCCGGGCCAGTCCATTTCCTTGCCGTCGATGCCGAGCAATCGTGGCAGCTTGCCATTCTGCCGGCTCCAACTGGCTGCAAACCGCACAACGAAGATCTGAAGAACATACGACAACAGCTCCTTGAAGCCTTTTATTGGCTTGGCGCCGGAGCTAAGACAGCCGTGGGCTATGGGCGGTTTCAGCGGGATCGCGAATCCGAGAACGTCTTCCATCAGCGTCGTGAGCGTGAACGCGAGGAACAGCGTCAACAGGAAGAAGCTGCTGCGAAAGAAGCTAGATTCCAGAAGTCGATCAAGAACGACTCCGAGCCGTTGCAGCAATTGAAAAAGCTGCAACGCGAGCACCAATGGCGGCGAGAAGCAGCGGACAACCAGATGATTGACGACTTGACTCAGTTTGCCGAAAGCCATGCCGCCCTTCCGCAAGACTGTCTCGATTGGATGCGTCAATGGATCGAGTCGATTCCAAAGTACAAAGGAGTGTGGGACCGTCCACAAGCAAAGAGAGGAAAAGCAAAGAATCCGAAACCAAAGTACAGTTCTGCGAAGATTCGAAAACTGGTTGAGCAACTGAACCCCCATCTGCGATAATGACGCGTCCTCGCCGTTCTTGCTCTTTGACAATATGGTCCTTATCTCGCCCCCCAACGCTTGACGCGACGCAATGGCGGGCTCGCGTCGGTTGGTGGAAGTACGCCAACCGACGTGGTCGCCATTGCTTGCAGTGCAGTGTCAACGGGACTTTGCCGTTTTTCCTTGCGTCACCCTTTACTTCGATTTACACTAGAGAAGCCTCGTTTTCTCCATGGATGGTCGTCCTTACGCCGAAAGTGAGAACGGACCATGCGCAACACCTACCTCGTCACCTACGATATTCGCGACAACAAACGTCTACGCAAAGTTTTTCGCACCATGCGAGACTATGGCGATCATCTGCAATATTCGGTCTTCGAGTGCCAGATGAACCCAATCGACCTGGCCAAGTGCCGGCATGAGTTAAGCGAGATCATCAAGCATGACGAAGACCAGGTCCTCTTCGTCAACCTCGGCCCGGCTGCGGGACGCGGTGAACGCGTGATCAGCGCCTTGGGTCAACCCTACTCACCAATCGATGCACCTTGCATTGTTGTCTAGACGTTTTGCCAAGCAGACGTATTCACCTCCATGACGCACGGATGCCTTGCTGGAACAGCGGAGCGCATCCCCATGATTCAGACTGCGAAAACGACCGACTATCTGCCGGCACGGATGATTAACGAGTTCGTTTATTGCCCGCGGCTCTTTTTTCTCGAGTATGTCGAGGCGCAGTTCGCGGACAATCTGGAAACGACCGAAGGAACGATTGGCCATCGCCGCGTGGATGAAAAGGAGGACGAACTACCTCCTGCCGAAGAACTGATCGAATCAGACCGTCCAGTCAAGGCGCGAAGCGTAATGCTCGCAAGCGATGGGGATGGCGTGATTGCCCGAATTGATCTGGTTGAAGTCGATGGCGATCGCGTCATTCCGATCGACTACAAACGAGGCGCGCCGCGGAAGGGAGAGGACGGCACACTCGAAGCGTGGGACACCGACCGCGCCCAACTTGCCGTGCAGGCGATCGTGCTGCGCGAGAACGGCTACCGATGCACCGAGGCGATTGCCTACTATGCCAAAACCAGGCAACGCGTCCGTTTCGCAATCGACCAGCGTCTACTGGACGAAACAAGTCGGACGATCAAACAGGCTCGCGATCTTGCGGAATCGGGCGAAATGCCTGCGCCGTTGGTCGACAGCCCCAAATGCCCACGCTGCTCGCTCGTCGGTATATGCTTACCCGACGAGACAGCCGCCTGCCGCCACGAAACGACGGAGGACCATCGAAACACGAGAGACGGCCAACAGTTCTTGTTTGACATCGGCAGACGGCCCGGCGTTTCCCTGCAACAACCGAAGCACGAAGACATTCGACGTCTCGTTCCTGCCCGCGACGACTTGCGCCCGCTCTATCTGAATACTCAAGGCCTTTCGGTTGGGAAATCGGCCAACGTGTTGATGGTCAAGGAAAAGGGTAAAGTGATCCAAAAGGTGCGCATCCACGATATTTGCCAACTCAACCTATTCGGCAATATCCAGCTCACGACCCAAGCCATTCAAACGCTCTGCCAGAACGAGATCCCGATTGCCTACTTTTCAATGGGAGGGTGGTTTTACGGCACAACCAACGGCCTGGGCATAAAGAACATCTTCCTGCGACGCGAGCAATTCCGTTGGGCTGAGAGCCCATTGTTTTGCCTGCGATTCGCCCGCGCCTTGGTCTCAGGGAAGATCAAAAACCAACGGACGTTGCTGCAACGCAACCATGTGGAACCTCCACCTGCCGCACTCATTCAAATGAAGTGCATGCAGCAGGACGCGGTTCGAGCGGAATCGCTCGAACAATTGCT
This sequence comes from Planctomycetota bacterium, assembly GCA_024277285.1. The sequence goes on along the minus strand of JAJRVM010000249.1, from coordinate 894 downwards.
CGGTATCGAAGGGAACGCGGCGCGCGTTTACTTTCAGAATTTCACGGGAATGATCAAGACCGAGGAAGAACCGTTCGGCGGAACCGACCTGAACGGTCCTATGAGACAATTCGATTTCCAAGGTCGCAACCGCCGTCCTCCACGTGATCCGATCAACGCATTGCTGTCGCTCGCCTACAGCGTGCTGGCCAAAGATCTGACGATCGTCTGTCATGCCGTCGGCTTTGATCCCTACCTCGGCTTCTACCACCAACCGCGTTTCGGTCGAGCCGCGCTCGCACTCGATCTGATGGAACCGTTCCGTGCTCTGATCGCCGACTCCGTGGTGTTGTCGGCCATCAATACGCGGATGGTAACGCCAAAGGACTTTGTCCGAGCCGGGAACGCGGTATCGCTGAGGCCGGAAGGACGAAAGGCGTTTTTTCGTGCGTACGAACAACGCATGGACACACTGGTCACGCACCCCATGTTCGGCTATCGTGTAAACTATCGACGTATGCTGGAGATCCAAGCTCGCCTTCTCGCGCGCGTGCTGACCGGTGAAATCGCCAACTATCCAGTGTTTGTCACAAGGTAACGAAGAAATCGGCAGGCCCTGCGCATTCGCGAAACAAGCAACGCGAGCGGCGTAGTGCCGGCCAAAACCCGGGGACCGCTCGCGTCCCGCAACCTGTTGGCCAAGAGTGCTTTACGTTAACCGCGAAACACTATATGATGACCCACACTTGCAGCGCGGCCGACCGCTCGCAAAACCGGTCCCCACGCCTTGGTATTCCACGACTTACGGAAGTGCCCTTTCCGCAGTCACACGACTGCGGCCCCATTGAAGCAAACGATTCGAGGGCGAGTGCGACAGCAAGCTCTTGCTTTCCGCAGTCACACGACTGCGGCCCC
>JAJRVM010000248.1 GCA_024277285.1 Planctomycetota bacterium | reverse complement strand
GGCGCTAGTGGCGGTTTGTTTCAGCATGTTTCAAATCCATTGGGGATGGTCGCCCTGGCTGGGCATTCCCGTTGCGATGTTGATCGGTGCTGCCTGTGGCTTGACCTCGGGTGGCTTGATCGCGCGATTGGGGCAACAACCGTTCATTGCGACGCTTGCGATGATGGTATTTGCACGCGGGTTGGCGAAATACGTTTCGGGCGGCATGAAAATTTCGACGGCGGTCCAGGACGCCGACGGCACTTATCGTTATGTCGGGATTCCAGAGATTTTCGAGAAGATCGACACTCGGATCCTCTGGGATAACCTGTCGATGGTGACGGTGATTTTTGTGGTCTGTGCGATCGCGTCGTGGGTGGCCTTGTCGCGTCATCGCTGGGGTCGGCAGCTGTTTGCCATCGGGGGCAATGAAGAGGCGGCGCGACTGTCTGGCGTACCGGTGGTAAGTGCGAAGACGTTGGCGTACGTTGCTTGCGGAGCGCTCGCGGGTGTTGCCGGCATCTGCCAAGCCGCGCAGGAACAGCAGGGTGATCCGGAGGCGGGATTTGGTTACGAGTTGATTGCCATCGAGATGGTAGTGATTGGCGGTACCAATTTGATGGGCGGGCGCGGCGGAGTGGGCCTGACACTGTTCGGAGTCCTTATTATCGGCTACCTCGAAAAGATCCTATCCATCAACGCGGTTCCCGAAGCGTGGCGACTCATGCTGACCGGCGTCATTATCGCCGTAGCTGTCCTGGCGCAACGCACCAAGAGAACGTGATGCGAGCTGTGGCTCGGGATTCCATCCCGGGCATGGTGGGCAGCTAGCGCCTTGTGCCAGCTTCACGGCAATAGAAATGTCTCAGCAGGCGGAAGCTTGTCCATGTTTGGGAAAGATTCCCAAGCTGCGTAGTGTGGAACGCCGCTCCGCGGCGTTGTGTGGCCCGGGATTCCATCCCGGGCGTGGCGGGCGGCTCGCGTCTTGTGTCCGCTTCACGGCAATAGAAATGTCTCAGCAGGCGGAAGCTTGTCCATGCTTGGGAAAGATTCCCAAGCTACGACGCCCCTGATCGTGTTGATGAGCGATCTGAGGTAAGATGATGGTGATAATTGAGACTTGATACGCTAAGTCTGATACGTACCGCATCGTCCGCACTTTCCATCGTCCGCATTCTTGGGAGGCCATCGTCCATCATGAAACGCTCTTTCGTCGTCTTGGGCCCATGTCTGCTTGCCGTCTTGTTGGTGTTGTCGGCAGGGTGTAATCAATCGAATGAGAAGCAAAATGGTGGCGCCGACGTTTTTGAAATAGGTATGAGTCAGTGCAATTTGCGCGAACCGTGGCGTGTACAGATGGACGCCGACATCAAAGAGGCTGCGGCTAAACATGACAATGTGAAGGTGATTTTCAAAGACGCGCAAAATGACACGCTCAAACAACGTGCGCACGTTGAAGAGTTCGTCAGCGCGGGTGTCGACTTGATCATCATTAGTCCGAAAGAGTCGCAACCGCTTACAGCTCCCGTTGCCAAAGCGGTCAAGAAGGGGATTCCCGTTATTGTGCTTGACCGAGCCTTGTTGGGTGACGAATACACTTGCTTCATCGGTGGTGACAACAAGATGATCGGCAAGGCGGCGGGAGAATGGCTCAAGAAGAAACTGGGTGGCAAAGGCAAGATCGTCGAATTGAAGGGGTTGATGACCAGTACTCCGGGCCAGGACCGGCACTCAGGGTTCCGCGACGCGATCGCGGACAGCGATATTGAAGTTGTCTTCGAGGCGGATATGGGATGGGACGAAGCGAAGGCTCGAAAGGAAATGGAGTCGGCGCTGGCCGTTCATACGAAGATCGATGCCGTGTACGCGCACAACGATCCCGCTGCGCATGGCGCCGTGTTGGCCGCTCAGGCAGCGGGGCGCAAAGACGAGATGGTATTCATCGGTATCGATGCGTTGCCGTCAGAGGGACGTCCCTATGTGGCCGAAGGAATCATTGACGCGACCTTTTACTACCCCACATGCGGTCCAGAAGCGATTGAAACCGCGTTGAAGATCTTGGCGGGCGAAGAAGTTCCCAAGCAGATCATCCTTCCCACACGGCTCTTTACCAAAGACAATGTCGCATCGGGTGGTGAAGAGATTACGGAGTAGGTGGTGTGATTGCAGACTCTTTCGCTCGACTCTTCGGGCCCGGAGCAAACTGGGGCCTGGAGTAAACGGATCGGTAGCTGACCCGTCATGGCTCCGCCGGCACGAGGATGACGGAGGCCCAGCACTTCACGGTGTTGCATATCACGGTGTTGCCAGTGCTTTGACTTCGTCGTTGCTGAGTGCGCGAGCGAAGAGTCTCAGTCGTGCAACACGGCAGGCTAAGTGCTCGCTGCTGCCCGTGAAGTGCGGGTTGCCGCCCAGGGCAAAGTCGCGCGCCATGGAACGGATTTCGGCGGGGACCGCGATGGTGTCAACCTTGGTTCCGTTAAGGTAAAGTGTCAGCGAGTCACTTTGCTTTACCGCGCAGACATGGTACCACGTGTCTGCTTGGATTGGGGTTGGCTTGGTGGAGAATACGCCGGCAGCTTCGATGCGGGCGGTGAGTTTTCCGTTTTGCACGCAGATGCGTAATGGGTCGTCCATCCCCCGGCTCCAGGCACTGAAGATTTGGCCCAATCTGCCCTCCACACGTCGTGGCATGCACCAAAGCGAGACGGAATAATCGCGTGCCGGAAACGCGCGCAGCGTGTAGACTAACATGCCACTACCGCCATCCAATTCGATCGCCGCGTCGAGGTGCCCGGTAATTCCTTCTGCCTTCTTCCAGCTTCGGGCGGTGGCGAGCGCCCCGAATTCGGGTTCCGGGTCTCCTGCCAGGTCGGCGGCGACGATCACACCCTCGGCGTTCTCGCCGTAGCGGGTCAGCATTTGGTCGGTCAGCGGCGCCAGGGTCGGATCGATTGTCAAGCATCGCGGTGGCGCGGGACTTGCGGCCTCGCCCCACGAGTTCTGGGCTACGAGTCTCCAGAAATAGGTCGCATTTGGCTTGAGACGCTCCGCTTTGTCTGCGGGAACGACGATTCGCTCGGTCGCATCTGCGACGAACTCGAGTTGAGGTTGCTTGAAATCGGCCGTCGGCGCGAGGACCACTTTCAGGTGTGCGTCTTGAGCATTGGCTGCGGTGTCGCGGACTGTGAACAACATCCTGCCTGCCGGTACTTTGGAATTGGGCGGTGGTGACATGGGTAATGGCGGTGGTGGCACGATTTGTTCGGCCGGCAACCATGAAAGATACGAACTGCCACGCGAACCGGCGCTTGCGAAATCACACAGCCGAATCGTTTCGCGCTTGGGCTTAGGAATGTCGACGACAATCCATGGTGGAAATCGTCCGAACGCCGTTCCTGTGCTGGTCCGTGATGGGCGGGAGAAACGGGCCGTCTTCAAATCCTTTGGCGTCAGCGGGGAGGGCGCGGCGGCACCATCGTTGAGCAGTAGGTCGTACGCCAACAAGAGCGGTCCACGAAATACGCTCATCTTCCCCGCCATTTGGCCACCACCTGCTTCGTAACGCAGCGACATGTCGAGATTCAACTCGACCTTGTCACCCGGCAACCAGCGGCGATGCAGTGTGTAGTAAGAACCAGAGCGGATTGGCACGGAAGCACTTTTCGCGTTCTTGATCGCCGATGACGCGGTTTGGACCTGTTTACCCTGGCTGAAGCAGCGCAGGAGGGTGTGTCGAGACCACTTGGGGATACGCAACTGCAATGTGAATTCACGCGGTTCCTTGATTTGCAATTCGAGTGTGATCTTGCCGTCCAAGGGGTAGGTTGTTTGTTGACGGACAGTCACAGGAAAGCTGCCGTCGAGTGACAACTGAGCTTCCATCGGGCCGTAGTAGTTGACGATCAAACCGCCTGCCGATCGCATGAGTGCCCATTCCGAGAGCATGCCGAGTCCACGCGGCGCGTTCACACTGCAGCAGTTCAGGTCGGGCGTACCGGCGCGTGATTGGAAGACAATTGTATCGTGTGATGCTTCGCGCACGCCATTCATCGGTGTGTTGTAAGTCCACCAGCAACCGGACGGATGCTGCGCGCCCAACATGCCGTTGAACGTCGATCGCTCGAGTTCGTCCGCCGCGATGCTGTCGCCGGAAAGCCGCAGGGCGTCGACCGTCAGGGCCATCCACGCGATCGTACAGCAGGTTTCAATTGCGGTCGGCTCGTACGGCGTGCCGGTTGCCTGTTCACCCGAAGAAAAGCCACCCGTATTGCGCCGGTCGAGGCGACGGATGCTATGCCAGTGATTAAGGAACGCAGTGCGGTATTTTGGTCGACCGGTGATTCGGTACAGCTCCACCAATCCCTGCAGATCAGGCAGGCTTTCCCAGCGTGGCTTGGGCGTTTGGTAGAACTCGGTGCCGGCCAAACCGGTGCGCAAGTAATCCCCTTCCAATTCCCAGTCTTTTTCGATTCGCCGCATCAGCTGCAGGTATCGTTCCTTGCCGGTCTGGCGGTACAGTTTGCCCAACGCGTGAATGATGGCCAAGTTCATTTCCGTCGAGCCCGCGTCGCGTGGACGGCGATCACCGTCGAGGTAGATGTGGCAGGCCAAATCTGCTGCCTTGCAGGTGGCGGCAAGCGCGGCGGGGTCGTCGGTCTGCTGGTGCCACATCAACAGTGCCAGCATGATGTGGTAGTGCCCCCACAGGTCCCAGTGTTTGAGTAACCGCTCCTGTTTGGGGAAAGGGCCCAAGTACCCGTCATCCGCCTGGCTGGCGATCAGTTCGTCGACAATCGTTTTGACCTGTCGAGCCAGTTTCGGATCGGCGTTCATGCGACATGCCTGGATCGCGGAGAGCAGATATTTGCCGACAAACTCGCCCGCCCACGGGACTAGGTTTGGCGTCGGTTGGCGATCGCGCAGACGGAACATGGCCAGCATGCCGGGGTTTGCGGCCGGTGCGCGCAACAGCCAGCCTTGGGTATTTGCAGCAACACGTTCCCCTACTACGCCACTGAATTTATAAGTCGCGTGTGGATCGAAATCGAAGACTAGCGAACCGCCATCTGTTTGGGCCAACGTGGTTGTGCTCACCAGCGTAGCCAGGGTCAATAGCGCAGTGCGAAATAACATGGGTGGTACCTCGAGTGTGGCACGGCACTCCGTGCCGTGAAATGTGGTGGCTTGCATGGGGGACTTTGTCGCGGCACAACACGCTGCTCAACACGCATCTCGGATTCCGCTGCACAATACCGGTGGATGTTAGTGGGTGTGTATCCAAGCTGCGCTAACACTTAACAACAGACTCTCCTTTGGGCAGGTCGAAACAGAGCACGAGGGATTCCTTTTCGCGTAGCCATGTACCTGATTCGAGTCCCTTGCGCGCGGTGACTTGGCGTAGCGCTACCTGTTTTCCGTCCGCGACTAGCGTGGGTGCTCTGTCAGGCTGTCCAGGCACTCGCAGCGTGAACAGGGGGCAAGCGAACGGCGCTGTGAGTGTGGTGGTGTTACCTGTGACGGTTGCTCGCGTCAGTTCTTTCGCGGCCCAGTAACGCGCAATTTCACTCAGTTTCATCCAGATAACCTGGTCGGCTCGGTTTTCGTTCAATGCGGTCACGACCTTCTGGTACGCAGCGAATCCCTGTTTCGTGCCTTGAGTGTACATGCCGGCCCAGTGGCAGACCATGATGGCCGGTTCGTTGCGGTCAATCAGCTCGACCATTCTCCCCGCCGTGGCATCGCGGTTACAATACCGGTCACCCTCGGGTGTTCTATCACCGTCCCAGCCTCCGTACCAATCGCCCGTGCCGCCATAGATGCTGACGGTCAATCGAGGATGATCGGTGTCTGCGTCATGGAGATGCTCGATTCTGGGCTGCGTGCTTTCGTTGCCGCTGGCGATGTATTTGAAGTAGTGAGGTATCTCGGCGCCGTAGACATCGCGAACGGATTCTTGCACTGCTTGAGACAGTTCCGATTTCACGCGACCACCGAATCCACCAGGTGTGGTGATCCCTTCGCAGGGCAGGTCGCAGTTCTTCAGAATCTGCAGTGCATACGCCAGGTAGGCGGACAACTGGTCGACACTCAGCTGGGTTTGTGGGTACCAGTTCTCCATCATTGCGGGCTTGCAATCTGGCATCGGGCGACCGGTCTTCACGTCGATTACACGTGTGTGACTGATCATCTCCGGATGGATGTCCCAGTTGGGAACCATCAGATCGCGTACCAGCTTGAGGCTTTCCTGTAGCGCATTGTGTGACCAGCCAGGTAGTTCCCGGTCAAGCCAGCCGACACATGCGGGGTAGGGGACGATACTGTATTTGCCTTTCACACCATGTTCGGCAGACCACTGGCCAAACTCGCGCACGAATGCATCGGGAATCTCGACGGGCCACGTCTTCCACGGTTTCTGGTAGTCCGCTCGCTTGGGCCATGCTGCGGAGAACTGCGGCATGCAAAACCGGCCCATATTTACCAGGCAGGTCGAATCATCAATGATGAACGATGTCGGAACACGCATGCGCGGATAGAGGACTTCGATTTTCTGCGCCGTGGGTGCAGTGTCCGAAGCTTGTGCCGTGGGCGAGTGTGATGTCAGGAAAGTCGTTGCACCGAGCACGCCGGTCGATTTCAAGAAGGAGCGTCGTGAGAGATTCTGCATGGTTCATGCTCTCCAATGGAAAAAGAGTTGTCTTGCTGTCCGTTACCGGTGCCTCCTGATTCTACCGAGACATGGCCGCGAACCCAAACGAGCTGCGGGGCACAGACCCCTGCGGGCTTGTCCCGCAGGTGAACGAGTTTGACAAGCTAAGACGCAAATACCAAGAAATCCCCCTCTCCTCACCGTCTTCGGCGGCAGTAAGACGCACAACAGCCAGGAAGAGTGAAAGATGTACAATATTGGCGAGTTTTCCAAGATCACCGGCCTGACGGTCAAGACCCTTCGGTTCTATCACCAGCAGGGAGTTCTGGTGCCGACCCACGTCGATCAGCAGACCGGGTATCGATACTATGACCAGGGCAAGGTGGAAGTGGCTGGAATTGTGTCCCGTCTGCGCGGTCTGGATTTCACGCTTAGCGAAATTACGGAGATCTTGGCGCACTACGACGACGAGGCGGATATCTTGGACTATCTGGTCCGACAGCGGCAGCACGTGACCGCCAAAATAGAACGATTTCGTGATGTGGATCGTCTTCTGAATCAAGTCGTTACAAAAGAACGGGAGGCTCGAACGACCATGGCGATGGCAGATTTTCAAGTCGAAGAAAAAGAGTTGGAGGCGATCTTGATCGCTGGCGTACGCATGAAGGCCAAGTACTCCGATTGCGGCAAAGGATTTGCGCAGATTGGCAAGCGGTTTGGCCGCCACATTTGCGGCAAGGCGATGCTCTTGCATTACGACTGTGAATACAAGGAGATCGCCGATTTTGAAGCATGCATGCCGATTCGTAAGGGAAAGGAGGTCGAGGGGATTTCAGTGCGTGAACTGGCGGGTGGTCGGGCGGTCACGTTGTTGCACAAAGGGCCCTATGAACAACTGGGCCCTTCGTACCAAAAGATTACGGACTTCATCAAGGAGCATGGATATGAGGTCGAGTGTCCGACTCGCGAAGTCTACATCAAAGGCCCCGGCATGATATTCAAAGGGAATCCGAAGAACTACTTGACCGAAATCCAAATGCTGATCAAGCAGTAGCCCGCGCCCGGGAGGTTGGAGCCTGTTCTACCGGTAGTTGGGCTGGGCCGCTAGAATAGGGCTGGACGGGCGAGTTTGGAGCTTCGGTTGCCGGTTGGCCGTTTGAAGAGCGGACTGGTAGATTCACTGTCAAGGCTTTGGGAACGGAACGGAAAGGAACGTGATGCTGACGCCAGAAAAGGTGCTCGACCATTACTATCTCGACACGCGTTGCATGTTGATCGAGATTGCCGCCATGCTGGATCGGTACGACCGTGCGGCTCAACAAGGCACTACTGATGGAGATGATCGGCTGGACCAGATCTACCAGTCGCTGACGCTGCTGGCCGAACGCGAGGCGACATCAGATCGCAGTGAACGGTTGTTGAACCTTTTTTCCGACCTTGATACGTAGTGCCGGGGCCTACAGCCTTCCACGGCCGACGCGGTGGGATTCGGGCGTTTAGAAGCCACCAGCTGGAAACTACGCGGAGCTAACTCAATGCAGATCATACAGCCCCATTATCATGGGATTGCCAGGACGGCGCAGGACTACGAACGGATGGCGATGTCGGGCGTCGTGGCTGTTGCCGAGCCGGCGTTTTGGGCGGGATTTGATCGGCTGTATCCCGAAACGTTTGTCGACTATTTTCGGCAGATCAGCGAATTCGAGCCGACAAGGGCCGCTGATTATGGAATTCGCCATTTCTGCTGGGTCGCTGTGAACCCGAAAGAAGCAGAGAATCCGCCGCTGAGCCGAGAGGTGATGCGTCACATGCCGGAGTTTTTCGACAAACCGACGGTGTTGGGCGTTGGCGAGATTGGCTTCCACAAGACAACCAAGAACGAAGAAGAGATCTTTGAAGAGCAGTTGGAGATGGCGATCAAGCACAATCAACTGGTGCTGATCCACACACCCCATCTGCAAGACAAAGTGCGAGGTACTCGGCGAACGCTCGATGTGCTGCGGAACATGGATATCGACCCGCAACGCGTGTGGATCGATCATGTGGAGGAGCATACTATCCGCGCGCCGTTAGATGCTGGGTACTGGGTCGGGACCACACTTTATCCCATTACGAAATGCTCGCCCAAACGGGCTGTCGACTTGTTGGAAAAGTACGGTCACGATCGAATTCTGGTCAATTCGTCCGCCGATTGGGGGCCGAGTGATCCGTTCACGCTGCAGGAGTGCATTCTTGAGTTTCGTCGTCGAGGTCACTCGCTTCAGGATGCGATCGAAGTGTTTCATAACAATCCATGTCGGTTCCTGGGCCAGAACCCCAAGTTTGATATCAAACCGATTCGCGTCTGTGCGGAGTGAGAGGTGGCTCTTGCTAACACATGGTTGTGACCGTTGGCCTCGCGACTGAGCGGGTGTGGTCGGCGGTGAGAGGGGCGGCGGTGAGAGGGTCGGCGGTGAGAGGGTCGGCGGTGAGAGGGGCGGCGCGCAGGCCGTTGGCCTTGCGGTTAAACAGTTTTTCTTGAGAGGGTTTTCGATGACAGGTTCACGTGGAGTGCATGTTACTGGCCGATTTCCAATGACACGTATGCGCCGCAATCGATTGCATCCCTGGTCGCGAAGCCTGGTGTGTGAAAACCACTTGACTCCTGCTGACTTGATTTGGCCTGTGTTTATTCACGAAAAAGCTGACCAACGCGAACCGATCGAGTCGATGCCCGGCGTCGAGCGGTTGGGGATTGCCCCGTTGCTCGATGCGGTGGGACAAGCCATCGAGCTCAAGATCCCGACCGTGGCGTTGTTTCCCGCAACCGCTCCGGAGAAGAAGACGCCGGGCGCCGAGGAGGCGTGGAACCCCGACAACCTTGTCTGTCGCGCGGTAAGTGCCATCAGCCAACAGTATGGGGACCAAATTGGCGTGCTTTGCGACGTGGCACTCGATCCCTATTCCAGCCACGGTCAAGATGGGCTCGTGGAAGACGGCTATGTGGTCAACGATCCGACGGTCGAAGCACTTTGTAAGCAATCGGTGGTTCAGGCGGAAGCAGGGTGCGACATCATCGCCCCGTCGGACATGATGGACGGCCGCATCGGTGCGATTCGCAATGCGCTGGACGAAGCCGGTTTTGAACACGTGATTATCATGGCATACGCGGCCAAATACGCATCTGCCTTTTATGGGCCGTTTCGCGACGCGGTGGGCTCGTCAGGTAGCTTGGGTAAGGGCGATAAGAAAACGTACCAGATGGATCCGGCCAATGGTGATGAGGCGCTACGTGAAGTGGCGTTGGATCTGGACGAAGGTGCCGACATGGTGATGGTCAAGCCGGGTATGCCCTATCTGGACATCGTGCGTCGAGTGAAGGAGACGTTCGGCGCCCCGACGTACGTTTACCAGGTCAGTGGTGAGTATGCGATGCTTTGCGGTGCCGCTCAACGCGGGTGGTTGGACCACGACAAAGTGATGATGGAGAGCTTGCTGGGCTTCAAACGTGCCGGCGCGGATGGAATCTTGACCTATTTTGCCACGCAAGCCGCGCAGCTGCTCAAGTCCGGTTAGGAAACGCAACCGCCAGCGTGGTTCTGCCGTCGTATCGCTGTGCCACTGGTGGGCCGAGCTACGTTTCTTGGCCAACCATTATCCATCCGTGCCAGGCTGAATGTGCAGGTGGCAGCAGCCGTCGCAGTTTGGCGCCCACGTGTCGGCCGAGAATGCAAAACCAGCTCCCTCGAACGTACCTTCGTCGATGGCCGCCGCGATTTCGCACATCGTGGCTACATCTTGTGGATCGAGTCCCGATTCGAGCCAGGCGTCGCGCAGAGGGCACGTTTGCAGCGTGATGTCCAAGCCGGTCTCGTCACAGCGCGTGACCTCGGCCGAGAACATGCGTCCGTCGTCGGGGATAATTTTCAAGAACGCGTCGCGTAAACCGGCAAGATCGTTGGGAGCGAATGAAGTGAATTGTTTTCCAACCTCGACACCGCGGCGGCGAATCGCGCGTTGCATGATTTCGATCGCCTGCGGTTCATCCAACACCTGGCGCAGTTCGTCGAAAATCAGGTAATACAGCATCGCTCGATGCCGGAACGACGCATACAGCTGGTCTCGCAATTCCTGTTCGGACATAGTCTTTAAGTCTCCTGTTTCCATGAAGTTTCGTAGCCATACGCATTGGCCGTCATGATGTCATAATACGCGGATCCTACATGCAAGGAAGCTAACGCATGGTTGCAACTCGTTCACGCCCAGGCATAGCTCTTTTGCATAAAGAAACCGTGGATGCGAATGGTGCCATCGTGATCAACTTGTACGTTGGCGAACGCGTTGTTTTTCGCGCCTGATCCTTCCACCATGGCGCGCAGCGTGCAGTAGTGGATGTAACCGATTTCGCGGTAGTCGTTCTTGTGGTAATGCCCCTGGAATACGGCCTGTACATTGCCTGACTGCTCCAAGATCTTGCGCACCGCCGGCGCGTTTTTGACGCGATGGGGGCCTTCTATATCCAGTCGCTGGTGAATGAACGCGACGGCTGGTCGTGGGGAGCTCTTGAGATCGTTCGACAACCATTCGAGCTGGTCTTGGGAAATGTTGGAGTCGGTCCAGTCGTAGTTCTTGCGGCCATACGGTTGGCCGTCACTGCGGAAGCAACCATCGAGGATGATGAAGTGGAAATCCCCGGCATCAAAGGAATAGTATGATTTCTTCTGTCCGACGACGCTCAGGAACTCGGGTTTCGTCAGTGAATAGACGCAGTGGTTGCCTATCACGTAATGGTTCGCACCCGGCAATGCGGCCAAGTGCTGATGAATTGTCTTCAGATATTTCTTCTCTTGCTCCACTGAATCAGCCGCGTCGATCACATCGCCGAGTTCAACGACAAACTGAGGTTGAAACTGAGTGGTTGCACGGTGCGTCGCTTTCAGTTTGTCCAGCGTTTCGCGGTAGTGGCGGGTTCCACCAGGTAGTTTGTCGGCGTAATGCAAATCGGTCAGCATGGTGAATCGTAACCCGTTCGTCTCCTGCTTCGCGTCGCCGGCCAATGCCGCGGTGGACCGAAACGACTTACCGGCCACTAGCACTAGGGCACCCTTGATCAGCAACGCGCGCCTGCCAAGCCGTTTACCGGTCGTTGCGGAGTTCGTCCGCTCGCGCCGAGCGAGTTCTTTTTTTCGTTGCGGTGTGTATTTCCACCACGGGCGCCCGGGGTTGCCGTTCATGAAGTCGGTCACGGCGAGCATCACGTCCAGAACACACCGGTCCTGTCGCTTGCCATCATGCAGGCAAAGCTGTTCGTACAACGCATACGGGTCCTGGCCGCATAGATCTGTCGGCTTGTCAAAACCGATCCGGCGCAGAGCGGCCGCGATCGCTGGGCCGACGTTTGGGATCTGTTCGAGTTCAGTCAGTTCGTGGCGCGATAGGGTCGTCTTGTTGGGCATGTGAAGTTTCCGTGTTCGTCTCGGTTTCGCTTCAGATATTGCAGGCAAGATTCGGTTGATCCACTGGCGGCGTGCCCGCCACGTTGATTCTCCATGGTTTCCAGGAACCATGCAAGCATGATCGCTCTGTTTATGTCGACAAGGTGTATCAGTGGGTATACCGTCAGGTTGTTGATAGGTCGCTTTCAGTGGTCGTTGGCTATTGGTGGTGGCAACCGGTGTGCAGCCACTTGAAGGTCGATTGCGGCTTTGGTACCAATGGGCATAGGGCGGCAGGGCCGCCAACCAACTCCGAGCTACCGCTCGGGGCCCCATGGGTTCGCTCCCGTTGGTCGCTGGAACTTTGTCAAAAAGCGAACGATCTTTGGAGTTGGGTAACTGTTTAGCCATCTGAAGTGGGATGTGCACTCGAGTTCCTTTTCCATCGGTCGACCCCCACCGCCTTGTGCGGTGGGTGAAGATGATTGGTAGGCTACCCGTGACTTCCCATCCCCCACATTTACGGCCCCCTTGCCTCGCCGCCGCCGAAGGCGGCGGCGAGGCAAGGGGGGGAGTAGCTGGCATCGTGGGTAGCTCACCAGCCGTATTCACCCATGGGACAAGCCCATGGGAGTCACTTGAAAGCGACATTACTTCATTCGGCTAAACTGTTACGGAGTTGGTAACATCGTGGTCACGGCGCACAGCTGCCGTGTTGCTGCAGCAGTCCATTTTGAATCAGTAATCTAGGCAGGTCCGTTTCTGGAAGGTGAGGCACAGCGTGGCGCGATCGAGAACGAAGTCAAAGCGTGTGGCGTGGGGTGGTTTTGATCTGAGCACGACCGGGCTGGGTTTGGGCGTGCGCAGTTCAACCGGCGCTGAGGCCTATGCGCACACCAAGATGCGTGGCACCACCACGTGGAAGGGGGAACCCGCATTTGCCCTTGAGCAGACGGCCAGAATGATTGCCACGTTGTTGAACGACCTGGAAGGGCAGGGCTGGGAGTTTCAAAAAGCGACCTTGTCGTTTGCCGTGCGCCAGCACGACATGGTGTTGCTCGATGGGAACGGTCAGTTGTTAATCCCGGCATTGAGTTGGCAGTGCAATGCTGCCGAGCGTGAGGTCAAGCAATTGCGTCGTCAAGGTGCCGAGGATGTTGTTGGGCGCGTTGAGGAGCGGTTCATTCTCCCCAAACTGATGTGGGCGCTCGGTGCTCAACCCGCTTTGCGCAAATCGGTTGCTCACGTGATGACCACGGGCGACTGGATCGCCACGTTGCTGACCGGCAAAGCTTGTTTGAGTACGTCCGATGCGTTGAGCAATGGGTTGCTGGTCCAGAAGACCAAGCGATTGGCGAACGATGTGATGCGCAAAGCCAAATTAAAGGCCGAGTGGTTTCCGCAGGTGATTCAGAGTGGCAAGGTGGTTGGTACGATCAACGCGCGCCCGGTCGCTGGGGCGGATGCGGCATGGTTGGATTTGAAGCACCGCCTGGCCGGAACGCGGATTGTCAGTGGGCTGGGCGACAACCACGCCACGGGGGTTGGGTGTGGACTGGAAGAGGGTGACTTCGAGACGATTGTCATCTCGGCAGGAACTAGCGGTACGGTGAATCGCGTTTGCCGGGCCAATGTTCCGTTGGCTGGCAATGCGGCTTGTTTCGAGTACTACAATGATCGCATGTTGCTAATGATGTTGGCCGATTGCTGCAAGTGGTACGACCGGTTTGTGGCTCGCCATGCCCGAGATTATGTCGATCACTTGGATGACTTGAACAACCAGATTGAACATGCCGCAATGACGGGGCTGCGTCGAGTGTTGCAGATCAACGGCAAAGAAGTCTATCCGCCCGATTGGGAAAAGTTAAGCGTCGGACAGCAGGCGGCCAGTACGCAATTGTCGATCATGCTCGAACTGCTGTTGCTCACTCGCGCGATGAACGCGGAAGTGAGCGAGTCGAAGCAACCAGTGACTCGCTACGTGTTGACGGGCGGCCTCAGCCAGTCGAAGTTTTTTCAGCAGGTATTCGCCGCCGGCGCTCAATTGTCGAACCCCAAGGCCAAGGTGCTGATCAGTGCTCGCAAAGGACCGTTGCGTCACCAGACTGCGGCTTATGGAGCGTTGCTCAACGCGATGCGCCCAACCGACAAGAACGCATCCAAAAAACTATGCCCTACTCGGACCGCAGCACGCCCCACTGCCGCACTCAAGAAACAGCTGCAGTACCTGCTCAAAGCCTACGGGCTGTGAGTGGCAATTCGAGCCGGCAGCAGGGGGGCCGTCGCCGCCAAGGCATGTATCCACGGGCGTCAGCTTTCGGGTAGGTGTCGGTGTGGCAGCAGAAGGCGGCGAATGCCGCCACAGCATGTAGCCACAGTGTGGGACAGGGATTCATGCGCGACAGGGATTCATGCGCGAGTCGCTGAGTCGCTGAGCCGCGAAGGCGGCGACAGCAGCGTTTAAGAACCTGTCACTACCGGCAGCGTTGCTCAATACCGGAATCTCTCGCACGTTAACCAGGTGTTGAGACCGCGGGTTCTAAGAGTAAGATTACAATTAAGAATACTACGTGGAAACGCCTTGACCGGCTACTACTTCTTAGGAGACTCACGCATGCCGATTTCTTTGCCACCCATATCACGTCGCCGGTTCCTTGCCACGTCCGCTGCCGGTATCGCGACGCTGGCTTTTTCGAGTGCGGCTGATGCCAGCTACACGGATGTGGATGCGAACTTTATCGCCCTGTTTTCGGACACGCATATTGCGGACGATCCCAAGACGGTGGCTCACGGTACCAACATGACCGACAATTTCACTCAGGCTGCAGGCGAAGTGTTGGCGTGCAATCCGCGTCCGAAAGCGGTCTTGGTGTGTGGTGATTGTGCGTATCTGCAAGGCAAGACCGATGACTATCGCCAGCTGCATGCATTAGTGACGCCGCTGCGCGAAGGTGGCGTTGCGGTGCACTGTGCGATGGGGAATCACGACAACCGCCAGCGGTTTTGGAAAGTCGTCGAAGAAGGGCGACCTCGAGTGTCGCCGCTCGAGAACCGGCAAGTGACGGTTGTCGAGACGCCGAACGCCAATTGGTTCGTTCTTGATTCACTGGACGAAACCAATAAGACGCCCGGCGTACTTGGCGCGAAGCAGCTTCAGTGGCTTGCTAAATCACTTGACCAACATGCGGCGAAACCGGCCTTGGTGATGGTGCACCACAACCCGGATGAGCGTTCGCAGCCGACCGGACTGGTCGAAACTCGGCAGTTGCTCGATCTGCTCACGGCGCGTCCGCACGTCAAAGTGTTGTTCTATGGGCATTCGCATCACTTGGCGATTGGCAAGGAGAAGAACCTGACTCTCGTCAATTTGCCTCCGGTCGCCTATCTGTTCAAAGATGGCGATCCGAACGGCTGGATCGGTGTGAAGACACGCAGCGATGGCATCACGATGACGTTACACTGCATCGACAGGAAACACCCAATGAACGAAAAGTCGTTCGATGTTACGTGGTAGTCGGGCGCGCAACCAGGCTGGCGTCAGGGCTTGCCAATACAAACGACTTGGCCGTCGGTCAATGTAACGATGACGCTGCCATCGTTGGCAATCGCCAACCCCCAGGGTACGACCGGTGCGGGCAGCTTGTGGGACCATATCGGTTTACCGCTCTGGATGTCGACGGCAATGACGCCCTCGTTGTTTCCGAGCACAACGGCATTGCTGGCGATTCCAATGGCCGTTGCCGATGGTGTCTTGAAGCCCCAATGCGGTTCCTGCTCTACCAGATGCGCGCACGATGCGCACATCTCCTCTCGGTACCACTCTTGACTTGCGGGCATCATCCGCCGCAGCGGTCTCAAGGAAAACGAAAACATTGTACGGGAAACGTGGCGGAAAACCAAAGCGAATAGGTGTCTATCCACGATAATTGTCGGGCCAGGTTTAGTCCAACGCTGTGAGGGCACACTTGGCACGGTTCCGGTCGCTCCACGCTTTGAACCTGTCACACAAACCTGCCAGGCTCGTTGCGGTGCGTCATAGACCGGATAGAATGAAACGAGGCTTCAAAGCCCGTGTCTTCGTGATGTGCTCAACCAGCCTGCTGGTTCCTGCCCCTTGGCGGGCTTACCCAAAGCCAGCTTTCCTACCGTCGTCGAGGTTCCCACAATGCTCCTGACCTTACACCGAGTCCGATTTGTGTTGTTCGTTGCCGTCGCCATATTCACGTTGGGGTGCGGTGCGAATTGGCTGCGCGCCGCCGACGCGTCGCGGCCGAATATCGTTTTTATCATGGCGGACGATCTTGGGTATGGCGACCTGGGTTGTTATGGGCAGAAGTTGATTAAGACGCCATGCCTTGATCAGATGGCCAAAGAGGGGATGCGGTTCACCGATTTCTATGCGGGGTGTACGGTGTGTGCGCCGGCTCGCAGCGTGCTGATGACCGGGTTGCATATGGGGCATACTTTTGTGCGTGGAAACGCATCGACCGACATGATGATCCAGTCGTTGCGCAAGCAGGATTTAACCGTTGCCGAATTGCTGAAGCGAGCGGACTACACGACCGGACTGTGCGGTAAGTGGGGCTTGGGACACGATACGCCCGGCAATGAAGGGCGTCCCAACGACAAGGGGTTCGATTTCTTCTATGGGTACCTGAACCAGGTGCACGCACACAATTACTATCCCGAGTTTCTTTGGCGGAATCGTGATAAGGAACCGCTGCGCAACGTCGTCAAGAGAGTTGGGAAAGGGTATGGCGGGTTCTTTGGCGGCTATGCCACAAAGCGAGTTGATTACAGCCACGATCTGGTAACGCACGAGGCGCTCGAGTTTATCAAGAAGAACAAGAGCGGTCCGTTTTTCCTGTATCTTGCGCTGACGATTCCGCATGCGAACAACGAACGTTCCAAGGCGTTGGGGGATGGCCAGGAAGTGCCCGATTACGGAATCTACGCGGATAAACCGTGGAGCGATCCGGCCAAGGGCCAGGCCGCCATGATTACGCGCATGGATGGTGACGTTGGCCGGTTGTTGAAGTTGCTGGCGGACCTGGGAATCGACAAACAGACCGTCGTCATGTTCACCAGTGACAACGGACCGCACAATGAAGGCGGTTTTGATCCGAAGCAGTTTCGGCCCGCCGGACCTCTGCGTGGCATGAAACGCGACCTCACCGAGGGTGGGATCCGAGTTCCGCTGATCGTCCGTTGGCCCGGCACGACGCCAGCGGGAACCGAAAGTCATCATATCGGCTACTTTGGTGACCTGATGGCAACTGCGGCCGATCTGGCCGGTCTGGCAGTTCCCAAAGGGCTCGATTCCGTGAGTTTTGCTCCCACCATCACCGGGCACCCGGAGCAACAGAAGCAAGCGAAGTATCTATATTGGGAATTCTACGAACGGGGTGGCAAACAAGCGGTGCGTGTGGGCAAGTGGAAAGCCATCCGCATTCCCATGCTCACCGGAACGACGCAGCTGTTCGACTTGAGCCAGGACATTGGCGAGAAAGACGATCTCGCCAAACAGAATCCTGGCGTGGTCAAACGGCTCGAGCGGATCATGGACGCCGCACGCACGCCCAACTCGAATTGGAAACTGTCGGTGCCGCGGCGCAAGAAGGCGAAAAAACGCCCTGCCTGATGGGTTTTGCCGTAGGAGAGAGGGAGAGTGTGGGGGAGAGAGGGGGAGTGGGGGAGTGTGGGGGAGAGGGGGAGAGAGGGAGAGAGGTAGGTGTGGCACTGGCTGAGTGAGCGGGGATTAGTGCGAACGCCAGCGTTTCGAGTGGGCGTGAAGTTCCTTGACGCACGCGAACGGAGCCAGTGCATGCGCGTTCCATCTGGACGCGAGTTGCAGCCCTCAGTCGCTCGCGCTTGCGAAGCCGGTTGGCGCTGTGGCACTCTACGCTACTTCGTCAGGTTCTCGAACCAGGCCGGGCCACCCCATTTGCCGGTCACGACAATGTCCAGATCGCCGTCGGCGTCCAGATCGACGACGCGCAGGTTTAGGCCCGAGCCGATCCCCTGATCGAAGGAAATCGTGTGTTTGGTCCACGTTGGAGTCGTCGTGCGTTGCAGCTCATACCAGTAGACTCCAGGCGGCTCATTGCCGCCGGGGTCTTTGCCGTTGTGAGCCATGAACCGCTTGCCAGTGACGAGGTCAAGGTCGCCGTCGGCATCCAAATCCGCGAGTTGCAGGCTGTGCGCCTGGCTCCACGATGAATCGATTTCATGCCGTTTCCAGCCCGGTTCTCCGTCACGCTTGATCTGTTCGTACCAAAAGATTCCATAACCGTGAGCCACGCTGGTTACGATGTCGTTGAGGCCGTCGTGGTTTATGTCGTAGACAAGTATCTGCGGCGTATGATCGGCTTTTCCATCTTGCGTTCCGCCTATTGCCCACGGGTGCTCAATCCAGGTGCCGGTCCGTGGATCTGCCGGAGCTTCGTACCACGCGGTTGGCCGCAAGACATCGGGCCGCTTGTCACCGTTGACGTCGCCCACCCCCACTCCCCACGGGTGTTTGGTTTCATCGCCGTCGATGACGTGGCGGATGAGGCCTTGCTTGCCAGCCTTGTCCTTGCCCACCTCGTACCAAACGGTGCTTCGCACCGCCGGCACGATCTCGTTGCGCTGGCCGTCGCCATCCAGGTCCCACAGTTCGCCGCATTCGTAGTTGCCATTCTTGTGAACGACGGTAACCGGCCAGGAGGTAGGTCCCATTCCCGTCTGGCTGACGTCCCACGTATTGCGGTACCACTCAAGCTGCTTGCCGAACCAACTGCACGATACAATATCCAACAATCCGTCGCCATCGACATCGATCGGAGCGTTCATGAAATCCCAATCATAACCCTTGCCTTTATCGTCGATGTTCGTTGTGATCGTGCGAATTTTCATCGGAGTGAAATTGGGCGCCAGATAAATGTATTCGCCGGCCACAATATCCAGCTTGTCATCATTGTTGAAATCGGCGACTTCACACACTTCGCCCCGGTAACAGCCAATTCGGTGCAGTTTGAACGGGACCTTGTCATGGGATGCCGTGTCGCTCGCGAACAGTAGCGGCACGTGTATTGCCATGACCAGCATTGCCGTCACCGACGCGCCGAAACGGGGCGTGGCAGGCTGACGGGAATGTGTTCGTCGTGTCATTTCGTGCTGATCACACATGGTGTTTCTCCTGACCCACTTCGTGCCGAAGTGCGAGGTCTGAAACCGTGGTTTGCGGACGGATGGCGGTTTAGAGGCAATCGTGCCTTGGGGGCCGGTCGCACACCCGGCGATCGGATCTGTCACAACGTCTTTTCTGTGGCTCATCGCGCCGATGCCTGCCGCAATTCTCGGAATCGTTTCCAGCTGATCACTTGAATGTTCTGGTCCTGGATCAGTTTGATCATCTCGGGATCTGAGAATACGCGACGGTCTTCGTCACGATTGGGAGCACTGTTGGTGATGGCTCGCAATTCGTCATCGTTGTAGCCACAGTGAATAATCAGCTGTGTGACGCCTGGCTTCAGGTCGCGGATCGTATCGAAGTACGTTTGGCGACGTGTCTTGCCAGGCTGTTTGCCGTAGAACTGTGCCATATGGTCGAGCAACGGCATGTTATGCTCGTTCAACCGTTCGAGCAGTGCCTGGCCGGTCTTGGCAAGGGCCGGATACTCTTTCGCTAATCTCAGGTCGAATTGGCGCAAGAAGAGAATTGGAATATCGTATTCGATTCCCAGACGCACGTAGACTTCAAGCAGGTCGGGACGGCTAATAACGCTGCCCATGTGCGTGTCGAGGTGCGTGATCGGCACGCCAAACTCCTTGGCACGATCGATCTGTGCCCGTAGCTCCGTTTCGGCCTCTTTTGCATCAACGTGTTCCGCGACTTCCTGCGTACTGCCCCACATGTAGCCTTCCTTGTCGAGCAGGCTGGGGACCTTGTCGCGGGATGCCACGGACCCCCAGCGATAGTTGTCCCATTCGCAAGTGAGCGTCAGGTGGATACCGAAATCCTTATCAGGGTGCGTCTTCGCGTAGGCCGCTATTTCCTTGAACCAGGGGCAGGGCACCATGATGCTGGCCGATGACACGATCCCCTTCTCCATCGCATCGATTGTGCCTCGATTAGCCGAGTGTGACATGCCAGCGTCATCCGAATGGATGATCAAGTAGCGAGTGGCTTGTTTCTGTTGGGCGTGTGTCACAGATGCGTGCAGGGTTGCAGCGATAAGAATCAGCGTGCCGGTTAGCAAACGAGCGTATGTCATAGACGCGGCCTCTATTCATAAAAAGAGAAGAGTAGTGTCTTCAAAACCTGGTGCTTTGGCCCAACTCAACCTTCGGGTTGGGTGGCACTGGCCATGCCAGTGCGCGCATGGCTATGCAACGTGTTCGACAGCATGGAGTGCAGCCAGTCGTATCCTGATTCTTAGTTGGGTCAAAGCGCTAGTGGCCAATTCCAATTATGGCGATCAGCTCCTGGCCACTCTGATCATAGCTCCGTGCGTTCGGAAAACCAACAGTGAACCGGAACGCCACGATGTGCTGGTTTCGTTACGGTCCGAGCGCCAAGCGGGATCAGGGCAGGTTGTCGCGCGCAGGAAGTTCACGGTCCAAGCTTGTGCTCCAAAACACAGTGCCGCCGTTGACGTCAGTTCTGGCCTTTTTTTGCAGGTCGCTCGGGTACTGCCATCGGTTCGATGTCGAAGGCCTGGCCGTCGACGGTCAATTCCACGACCGTCGCGATGGGGTCGCGTTGGGGTTTTGGCAAAGCGATTTCCAAGTTGGCGTCGGACTGCTCTGCGGTTGCCTTGCCGCCACTCAGGGTGCGTACCGAAGTGATTGTGGACTTCAGTTGTGGCAGACGCAGCGCGCTGCCGTCAGGCCACCGCGTGATGAACAGGAAGATCTTATTGCCCTTGCAGGTACTGGCGCCCCAGTGACCTGGCTTGTAAGGGCCTCCGCGAGTACCGTAAACCGCCACTCCATATTGGTCGAGCCATTGGCCGATTTCGCGAAGTCGTGCCACTTGGCGTGGTTCAATGCGACCGTCCGGCATCGGCCCCACATTCAGCAGCAGATTGCCATCGCCTCCCACGACTTGAATCAGGGTGTCGATGCATTGTTTGAGCGACTTCATTTCGTCGTTTGGTTTCCAGGCCCATTGACGACAGATAGTAATACACGACTCCCACGGTTCGTCGCGATTGAAGCCGCCCACCTGTTGTTCCGGCGTGGCATAGTCGCCCAGGAATTGCTTCTCTTTAGTCATGCCCTGCATGCCACGGCGGCCCTTGTCGACGCGATTGTTGATCAAAATGTCCGATTGCTGCGCGCGGATGTGCTTATAAAGGTCGATCCCCATGGCATGGGTCCATGGCGATTCCCATTCCCCGTCGAACCACATGATCCCGATCGGGCCGTATTTCCTTATGATCTCCGCCGTCTGATCGTGTAAGTATTTAACATAGCGGTCCATGTTGGGGGACGGCTTCTTGGTCTTGCCACCAGGCGATCCGAGTGGATAGTCAGGGTGGTACCAGTCGCAGACCGAGTGGTACGTACAGAACATCACGTCTTGCTGTTTGCAGGCCGTCGACAGTTCGCGCAGAATGTCGCGTTTCAGTGGCGTCGCAAGAATGTCATAGTCCGTGTATTGCGAGTCCCAGATGCAGAATCCGTCGTGATGCTTCGACGTGATCACCAGGTACTTCATGCCGGCGTCCTTGGCGGTAGCGACCCAGGCGTTGGCATCGAATCGTGTGGGATTGAATCGGCGGTAAAGCTGGTCGTACTCATCGATGGGCACTGCGCGCCCGCGTGACCAACCAATCTCGGTCCCTTTCAAGCTGACGGGACCCCAGTGAATGAACAAGCCGAATCGCATCGCTTGCCAACGTGCCAACGCCGCTGGTGGCGGTCCCTTGACGGAGCTTTCTTTGACCGATTGGCCGGTGGCCGAACTGACGAACAGACCAAACATACCACAGCACACTGCCACGCAGGCAATGAAGCAGGCATGAAGCCGAGTTCGCACGAGCGATTGTCCAGAGTTGACGATGTGCGGAGAGTGTTTCATGACAGGTTCTAACTTCATGGTGGTGCTCCTGGTGGCGGGAATGAGCGACGGGCGCGGTGGCGAGTTCACTTAGCGGTTCATTCTACTCGCTGGTAACCGCAGGTGGTGCGCGAGGCGCCTTCTTTTTCGCAGGTATCCGAGGCGTGACGTGCGCTGGCCCGATGGCTTTTTCTTGGTAACCGTTCAAGGCCAGAGGCTGTGGACGGTTACGTTTGCCCTTACCGGGTGCCGGACAAGAATAGTAATATTGAAGGAGTGCTCACTCATTGGACGAGAACGTGTAGGGTGTTTCGTTGTAGGATGTGTCCAGGGTTGAACGTACCCCAGCGGACCGCCTCTTATTGGGCACTTTTTTCGAGGCATCTCTCATACGGGAGCGGAAATAGCCAACAAAATGCAGTTTTTTCGAAGCATTTCTCGCATGACTCGCCATTTGGTCACCAGTATGGTGATCACCGTGATGGTAACGCTGCCCACGATGGCTCAGGACGTGCCATTTCGCGAGATTCTCTCCTTGCTCGCCCCGAAGAGTCCTCACGCGTCGCTCGATTGTCTGAAGGCGAGCCGCAGGTTCCGCGTGGAATTGGTATGTGCAGAACCACTAGTGAGTGATCCCATCGCGATCGACTGGGGGCCCGATGGCCGGTTATGGGTGGTCGAAATGGGCGACTACCCTCAAGGCAAGCCTGGGCCAGACGCACAACGGAAAGTTGGGGACGCGCGGGGTGCCCCTCTGGCACGTGGTCGCGTGCGTTTCTTGGAGGATACGGATGGCGATGGAGAATACGACCGTTCCACCGTCTTCTTGGATCGGTTGTCGTTTCCCACGGGAGTGATGGTTTGGGGACGCGGTGTGCTGGTCACGTGTGCTCCCGATATCTTCTATGCGGAGGATACCGATGGGGACGGCAAGGCGGATCGGCGCGAGGTTCTGTTTCACGGGTTCGTAGAAGGGAATCCGCAGCATCGCGTTAACGGATTGCGGTGGGGACTGGAGAACTGGATTTACGGGGCCAATGGGGATAGTGGCGGCATCATCACGTCACGAAAGACAGGCAAGCAAGTTGATATTCACGCCCGTGATTTTCGGCTACGTGTTGGGACGGGCGAGTTCGAGACGCAGACGGGAATGGCACAATACGGTCGTTGCCGCGATGATTGGGGGAATTGGTTTGGGGGGCGAAATTTGCAACCCCTTTGGCATTGCGCATTGGACGACCAGTACTTGCGCCGCAACCCGTTTCTGGTACCTCCCGATCCTTGTGTCGATCTGATGGATCCCCCTACGTGTGCCCCCGTGTTCCCTATCAGTTCAACGCTGCCCCGTTTTAACGAGTTCTGGACATTGAATCGTTTCACGGCCGCGTGTGGAATTGCAGCATATCGTGACGATCTGTTTGGGCCGAGTTTTGCCACCAGTGTTTTTGTGTGTGAGCCGACCTATAACCTTGTACATCGATCGGTGCTTCATCCACGTGGAACTACTTTCTTCAGTCGCCGTGCGCCGGACGAACAGCAATCGGAATTCCTGGCTTCGACGGACCATTGGTTTCGTCCGGTCCAGGCTCGCACTGGTCCAGACGGGGCCCTGTGGATCGTCGATATGTACCGGTTGATCATCGAGCACCCGGACTTTATCCCGGAAAAGTGGCACAAGGAACTTGATTTTCAAGCCGGGCGTGGACGTGGCAGGATCTACCGCGTGTTGCCCAACGGTGTGGAGGCACGTCGCGAGCCCCGTTTGAACCGCCTTGCGGTTGCTCAGCTCGTGCAAGCGTTGGATCATCCCAACGGTCCGCGCCGGGACATGATTCAGCAAAGGATTGTCCGATCGCAAGACCGATCGGCCATCGAGCCGCTACGGGAGTTGGTCCTGTCAACTGCCCGCCCTCAAGCTCGACTGTCGGCACTTTGCACGCTAGACGGTTTGCGAGCGGTTGATGTGGATCTCTTGGAGCAGGTATTGCGAGACGCCCATCCCGCGATGCGCCGGCATGCAATTCGGCTGGCCGAGCCACTGATTAACGAAGCACCGAAGTTGCAGGACGCGCTGCTGCGGCGATTGAAAGATCCCGCTGCCCAGGTGCGCATGCAATTGGCATACAGTCTGGGCGCATGGCGCGATCGGCGTGCTGGGAATGCCTTGGCCAGGATCGCTTTGGACGATGCCGAGGACCCGCTGATGATCGCTGCGGTGATGAGTTCGGCGTCGCGATTTCCTGACGAGATGTTGAAGCGAATGCTTGAAGACCATGCTCCCAGTACGGCTCAAGTCGCATTGGTCGAAAATCTGTTGCGATTGGTGTTCGAGGCCGAGCAGAGTGACGCCTTGGCGCTCGGTTTGCAACGCGTTGCCGCCAAGCATGGTGACCGTTACCAGTTGTGGCAGTATCGGCTGCTGGCCAGTCTGATCGATGTGATCGAATACCGAGGCGAGACATTCAAGCAGTTTGCCGAGCACGCACCGCGTCCGCTTCGGGCGGCCATCGCGAGCACGGTTCACCTCTTTCGTCAAGCCGATCTCGACGCCTTAAATGCACAACAGAATGCGGCGCTGAGGGTGCAAGCCATTCGTTTGGTGGGGCGAGCACCTGCGGAATCGCCGCCCGACCCGGAGCAATTTGCAGATCTGTTGGTTCCGCAGACGCCGATTGCGGTGCAGGTCGCGGTGGTCAAGTTGCTCACTCGTTTGGAACCGCCCGACTTGGCGGCTATACTTCTTGACGGCTGGGCGCAACATGGGCCCGAGCTTCGGCCACGCATTGTTGATGTGCTTGTGAGTCGCGCAGACTGGGCGCGGGAGCTGCTGCGTTCGATCGAATCGGGCGACGTTGCGGTGAACGAGTTGGGAGCGGTGCATCGGAGTAGGTTGATACTGCACAACTCGCCAGAGATACGTCACCTGGCGTCGCGATTGATGCGCCAGTCGTCGCCGGCGGAACTGTTGACCACGATCGAACGTTTTCGTGAACGGTTGAGTGAGCCGGTCGACGTGCCACACGGACGCAAAGTGTTTCGCAAGCACTGCGCGACCTGTCATCGGCTGGAGGATGAAGGCACGAATGTTGGGCCCGACCTGCTTGCGCTTGCCGATCGCGATCCGGAAAAAATGTTGGTCGCGATCCTCGATCCGGATAGAGCGGTTGAACCGCGGTACGTTGAGTACTCGGTGATCACCCTGCGCGGGCGGATACTGGCCGGAATCGTCGCAACCGAGACTGGAAACAGCTTGACGCTGATCGATGCGCAGGGCGCCGAACACAGGCTGGTTCGGTCGGATGTGGACGAATTGGTCAGCACTGGGAAATCGTTGATGCCGGTCGGCGTGCTGCAGTTGTTCGAGCGTGATCAAGATCTGCTGGATGTGATTGCTTATGTTCGGTCTGTCGAAAAAGACCCGGCCAGCAAGCGTGTTGTGCCGGGAACACACGAGGAAGAGAGCGCGCGATGAGTGACAA
Organism: Planctomycetota bacterium; assembly: GCA_024277285.1. Next base: position 1,897 of record JAJRVM010000248.1, on the reverse strand, counting down.
ACGTTATGCCCTCAACGGTTGGATACCGCCGTTGACCAAGTTGCAGGACCCGGACTACTGCGAGTATGGCTGTCCCGTTTGCCGCGCGGCGCGGCAAGGAAACCGACTGGCACGCGGAGTCCAAAAGCTCGAACTGCTCGTCATGCGAGGCGGCTGCCCTTGGGGACGCGCTCGGCAACGTAAGTATGGTGTCAGCCCGGATCAGTCGCGTCCCTAAAACGAGAGTGGCGCGTCCGTAGAACGTGGGTGGTCCGGCACTTCGAGTAGTACTCGACAACTTATCGCTTTCGGCTTCGGTCAGCCACATGGTTGGTCGCAAGTGAACCACGCCGTGTTCGAGGTGGTATGTGCTACCCTTGCCACCGCTGCGGGTCGACCACACTTCAATCTTGTCGATACACGCCGCCAGCAGTGCACGCTGCTTCGGCACGGGTGCCGGCAGCATGGCAGAACGCAGCCGTGTCAGCGTCTTGACGGCTTGGTCGATGCGTTGGTCCAGTTCGGCTTCGGGCCGACCACGCGGCTTCTGTGCATCCTGAATCGACGCGTCGAGTCGTTCGCGTTCCTGCCGCAGTTCATGAACCACCGTTTCGTATTCGATTCGCAGGTCGTCGCCATCGGCCAGTGCCATGTTCCGCCGTGCACGGCTTAGCTTACTGTCCACGCTGGACAGTCGTTTCCGCAGGTCGACCACACTGGTGGTCTCGGTCCGTTGCTTGAGTTTCTTGGACATGATGCCACGCAGCCGTTCCACCGTGGTCGGTTCGTTGAACCGTTCTTCGATGGCACGTAGTACATGGTCCAGCAGCTCGATTTGTCCGGTCGCGTTCAGGTCACATTTGCCGCATTCGGTGTTTCCGTGGCACCGATTTGGCCCTGATCGTATTCGGCTTGAGCGATGGCGGCATCAAAGTCGTCGCCGGGAAGGGCTGGATTGAGAACAGTGTGGCCGCGATTCTTATGGTACGTCGGCTTTAGGCCGCCAGGAACGCTGGTCCAGCCGTGTAGGAATAGGATCTTCATTTCACTACTCTTTGACGCTCCGGCCACGCCGCAACCCACAATTATCTTATTGAACTTTCTCACCCGTTTTGTCGCACATCTTGGGCTTCACTTCGACAACGGCCACCGTCGCCTGCGGCAGCAGCCGTGCCAGCAGTTCAATCGATTCGATTTGATGTGGTTTCAGGCGGTCCTTTTGCCCATTCGGTTGCCACAGCTTGGCTTCAAACATGAATAACTTGCCAGATTGCGGGTTGTAGGCGATGACATCCGGATCCCCATAGGCGGAGCGCCAACGCGATGCGAGCGGTGCGGCGGCGGTCGAGGAACACTAGGCTTTGTCTCAAAACTCGTATTTACCACCTTGTGTTTCGCGTAATCTGCTGAAAAGGGCATGGCTTTGCCGCGCGAAAAGGCGTTTTGGGACAAAGCCTAGAGTGGAGGATGTGCTCCAAGAGCTGCGCAAAAGCGAGCTGAGCATGGTCTGCCGGGAACTGGGTCTGCCGGGAACTGGGTCTGCCGATCGCTGGTAGGCGGGGCGAAATAGTCGAACGGCTGCTGGCAGTAGTAAATGGAACGAAGAAGGTCGAGACACGCAAAACACCGAAAGCAAGGCGCACGATGAGCCAGGATGCAGAGAAGGAATCAATGGCTTGGTCGCGGTGAACTGCGTCCCGCCTATTAGCCCCGTTAGCGTGGACGCGGTCGATTGAGAATTCCACGTGTGTCATAGGCCTGTCACTCGCCTGGCGAGCATGCTCGGCGCCGCGAATGGCGGCCATACGCACCACGGCGAGGATCGCAATTCTCCCAGGACCGCAACGACCGGCGAAAGAACGGCATGCAAAAAACTTCGAAAAATTCGGTTTGGCTGGTTGACTTGGCAAACTGGTGC
>JAJRVM010000017.1 GCA_024277285.1 Planctomycetota bacterium | reverse complement strand
CAGTTCGATCTGGCCGATGGGCTCAATTGCATCATCGGCGCCCGGGGAACCGGCAAGACGACCGCCCTGGAACTGGTCCGCTACGCGATCGACGCCTTGCCCACTCGAGAGGCCAACCCGGCCGAGCACAAGCGGATCGAGTCCCTCGTCCAACAGAATCTGGCCGGTGGCCGGGTCGAAGTGAAAGTCGAGACCAAAGACGGCCTACAGTACACGATCACCCGGTCCTGGGGTGGCCTGACGTATCGGTGGGAATCTGGGGAAGCAGGGAGGTTATTTGTGTCTTGAAAATGGTTGCGTTCTTCCGGTAGGGTTGGGTCGTCAAATCATCCAATCCGCGAAGGAACGCAACCAAGATGACAGTATCCAACAGCTACCCACAAAATGCCAGGGTATCTCCTCGGCTTTCTCGCACGGCAATGCGACGACGCCTGCAACGCCGGAACCGAAGAATTCAACGACTTCAAGCCCAAGTCGATCACTTGCAAGAACAGAATCGAGCCCTCACCGCCAAGATTGATCAAGCTGCCCAACAACGACAACTCGATCAGCAGCAACTCCTCTTGCAACAGGCTTCGCAAGCAATCACCCCGCCCGACTTATTACAAAACGATCGACCGCTGCCGGGCCATCAATTTGGCATCAAGCTCATTGCCGCCTCGATCGAATTGGCCAAACGCATCGGCTTCCGAGCCACCGAGTTTGTCTGGTCCTTCCTCTTTGAGCTATTGGACATTGACCTGAAAGTCCCCTCGCACGATGCGATCGAGCAGTGGACATTGAGGCTCGGCGTCTCTGAATTGCAGGACACGTTCACCAAAGACCAGCGTGTGCTTTGGCTGGCGGACCATTCCAATCAGATCGGCAAAGAGAGAGTCTTGCTGATTATCGGCGTGGCCTTGGAAGACCTACCGCCGGCGGGCCAGACGCTGAAGTTGGAGCACATGAAGGTGCTCGCCATCGTCCCCGGAGAACAATGGAAGAAGGAGGACGTTGAACGTGAGTACCACAAACTGGCCGAGAAGATCGGAGCGCCGGTGTATCTGCTTAGCGATGGAGCGTCGGAACTGCGAGATCCGGCGGAGAGCCTGGAAAAGGACGGGAAAAAGACGATCGTTCTTGGCGATCTGAAGCATCACGCAGCCAACTTGTTGGAAAAAGAAATCGGTCGTTCGGAGCGTTTCAAAGCGTTCATGACTGAAGTTGGACTGACTCGCAATCGCGTGCAGCAAACGGAACTGAGTCACTTCAACCCACCACAGGTCAGACAGAAGTCAAGGTTCATGAATCTGGGAGAATTGCTGAGTTGGTCGGCGATGGTGTTGCACCATTTGAATGATCCCGGCAGTGACGCGCGAGCAGGTATTGATGAGAAACGCATGGAAGAGAAGTTGGGATGGTTGCGTTCGTTTGCCGAAGACCTTGCCCAGTGGAAGGCGTGCCAGACTGTAATCGACCAGTCCCTTTCGGTGATCAACCATCAAGGCCTCAGTGCCACGACGCCGGAATGTCTGCGTCGGTCTCTTGACGCATTGGATGTTGAGCAACCAAGTTCAGCGACACCCTCGTCGAGAATTGCTGGCAAGCTCCTTCAGTGGGTAAGCCAAGCGGCGTCGAGTCTCCATTGCGGTGACCGAGCGTGGTTGTCAACGGAGATTCTTGAATCGCTATTTGGGCGATACAAACGTCTGGAGCGTCAGCACAGCAAAGGCGGGTTCACGCGTTTGATCGCAGCGTTTCCAACGCTTTGTTGTCGAGTCGATGGCGAGTCGGTTCGTCGGGGGTTCGGCAAGGTCAACGCGAAAGAACTCAAAGCTTGGCTTCTCGCAGCATTGCCAAGGACGCTCGCGTCTCGTCGCAACAGCGCGTATCGTGAATATCGCTCAAAATCACGCGACCACATTTTATCAGCGGCTTAACACCGATTCGTCAGGCCACCCTCCGGGAGGGTCGGGCCCTAAGGCCCGGGGAGGGCGGAATCGGTTATCATCACCTCAAACCGCTGGAATATCGCTCAGCCCTCCCCGCTCGTTCCTCGCGACCCTCCCGGAGGGAGGGTGATAAAATGCTTAACGGCGTTGCCCCACGCGGCCACCACACATCTCTCTGCGATGCTACCCGGAGCGGCCAGGCATGTCAACAATTGGGTTCCGGAGGGGCAGGTCCTGAATCGCCCGCAGCTAAAGGAGGAAGTAGCAGAACAGGGAGATGATGGCGACGCCGACCAGGTTCAGCATCAGGCCTTCGCGTACCATCTGGTGAGTACTGACCTGCCCAGTGCCGAACACGATCGCGTTCGGTACGGTTGCCACCGGGAGCATGAAGGCACAACTGGCACTGATCGCCGCCGGGATCATCAACAGCTCAGGCGATACGAGCCACTGATCGTTGGCTCCCATACAAGCCCCCGCCAGCACGGGCAGCAGGATGTTGGTCGTCGCCGTATTCGACGTGATTTCGGTCAGGAAGGTCACGGTCAAACAGACCACGGCGATGACCAGCAACAGGTTCCACGTGACCACGTCCGACAGCAGGCTACCGACTTCGCCGCTCAGTCCGGACTCGCGAAATGCCATGCCGATGGCCAGCCCGCCACCGAACAGCAACAGCAGGCCCCAAGGTAAACGT
>JAJRVM010000247.1 GCA_024277285.1 Planctomycetota bacterium | reverse complement strand
GCGAGTAGCGCAGCGGTTCCTGAGCCCGGTAGCATGTTAGTGTGGTTTGGACTGGGCGTGATAGGTTCTGCGTGGCGGAGACGTCGGAAGTAGCACCCTTTGCTCTTTTTCTCTTTTACCCTTTATCTTTGCGCGCCCGAGCGCAGCGAGGGCGCGCGCGTTATGACTTGAAACTGGATTTTGAGCAATCGACGCTATGAGAAAGCGGACGCGCCGGTCGTAGTAGTAAAATGGTACGACTGGACAAAGTGGATATTGGCGCGTGTGGATAGTTTTCCGAAGAACCAGCGGTTCATCTTCGGCCAGCGTCTGGCCGATCGGTCGATAGGGGTTTTGGAAATCCTGGTCGAGGCGACTTATCGATCGCGGAAAGCGGACCTGTTGGCACGGGCGAATCGGGAAATCGAAGTCTTGCGTTGGCTGGTTCGCTTGGCGAAGGACCGAAAGCTGTTGACGGTGCGCCAGTACGGTTTCGCATGCAGGGGATTGACCGAGTGTGGTCGAATGGTCGGCGGTTGGCAAAAGCAGGCCATGGCCAAGGAGCACGGCAGGGATGCATCGACATCGGCACCTTTTTGAGCGCATTGTCGCGCTGGACAACCTGATCGCCGCGGGCAACGCTGCCCTGCGAGGCAAACGTTCCCGCATGCCGGGTGCGGCGTTTCTGCTCGACTTCGAGAAGGAGGTGTTTGCGCTGCACGAAGAACTCCGGGTGGGCAGCTACCGGCACGGCGGGTATCACTACTTCACCATTTTCGAGCCCAAGCAGCGGGTGGTGGCCGCTGCGCCCTTTCGCGACCGGGTAGTGCATCATGCCATCGTCCGGGTGATCGAGCCGATTTTCGAGCGTCGATTCATCGAGGATTCGTTCGCCTGCCGGGCGGGGAAAGGAACGCACGCAGCGATGCGTCGCGCTGCACAATTTGCACGTCGCTTCCCTTACGCACTGAAGTGCGATGTGCGCAAGTACTTTCCGTCAATCGACCAAGGTGTGCTGATTGGTTTGCTGTCGCGCGTGATTGCCGATCAGCGATTGCTTGATCTGATCGGGCAGATACTCGACAGTCACCACGATAGTGCGCGACAAGAGTGGCCTCGTGGCGGCGACCTGTTCGACGTGCGAATCGTCAAGCGGGGCTTACCGATCGGAAATCTTACAAGTCAGTTCTTTGCCAACGTCTATCTGAACCCGCTCGACCATTTCGTCAAACGCGAGCTGCGAATCAAGGGCTACGTGCGGTACATGGACGACTTTCTGCTGTTTGGCGAAGATCGCGGCACGCTGAGGCGTTGTGGCAGGAAGCTTAAGGCGAAGCTGGCCGAGTTGCGTCTGGAAATGCATCCGGACAAGTATCGGCTATTATCGACGGCTTGCGGCGTCGATTTTGCCGGGTACGTGGTATTTTCCAACGGCCGGCTTCGGGTGCGCTCTTCGAGCGTGCGCCGATTTGATCGCAAGTACAAGGAAATGCTATGGGAGTTGCGGCACCGCCGGACTCCCGCAGCCAAAGTAACACAGAGCGTGCGTGCGTGGGTAGCCCATGCGGCTCACGCGCAGAGTGTGGGACTTCGCCGCTCGGTCCTCGCCGGGCGGTAAGAAGAAGGGCGTCCGGGATCAATGGAGCCCGGTTCGTCGCGTGGCTTGCGTGGCGGGGCGTGGAACAACAATTCCAACAACCTGGCCGCCTCCAACCGCAACAACAACAACCCGACGAACGAGAACAACAACATCGGGTTCCGCGTGGCAAGCTCCTGACAGGAATGCCCGAGCCGTGGCAAATCTGAATCGGCCAGATTTCTCGGGGTGAGCCGAGGCGAGCCCCGTGAACCGCGTCAGGCTCAGGAACTACCCGGAACGTCCTGCGCGTCTATCGAGCGATAGGCGGGCGAAGAATATGTGGGCCGGCTGTGGCGAGTAGTGTAGACGAAAGGCGCAGTCAAAGCCTAATGACAAACGGGCCACCCCTGCAAGGTGGCCCGTTTGCGTTGTATTGGAATGCCACTATGTCACAAGCGCCACCTTTCCCCTCCCCCACGCGAACCCGACCCGCTCCACACGCGTGCCCATCATGTCCATTCGAGTACGAGTAGGAGCAGGAGCAGAGACAGAGTCTGATGGGTACTCACCAGCAGAGTTGGTGCTTTACCGAAATGATTAACAGCCTGTCACAAAACTGCCGGTGGCACTGCTGAATGTCGGGCGTTTTCGCATCCAGGTCAGGTTTTGTGACACGTTCTGAGAGAAGTGGGTTGCGCGCTAGCGGGCGGGAAGAGCTCACTCTCCAGTTGCATAAAACGCTGCAAGAATGGACCGCAGGTCGGTCTATTCCCGGGGATTATGGGTTTTTTCGAGGTTATTGCACCTGTTTCCAGACTTCACGTTTGGTGAGGCTTGAAAACAGCTCTGCCACCGTAGGTTGGGCTGGCCTGATGAAACGCTCTAAGTCGTTGTAGTCGGTTTTGTTGCGCCGCAGTTGCCAGGTACGTACCGTTTCAACGGTTGCGTCAACCCATGAGGGGCGTTTACGCTCCT
>JAJRVM010000246.1 GCA_024277285.1 Planctomycetota bacterium | reverse complement strand
GTCGCGATGGCTTGCTCGGTTTGGTGGGTTTGCCGGGGCGCAGGCCGGTACCTGGTGCAATGGGTTGAGTCGGCTTGCCGGGCTTACTCGGTTTTCCGGGCCGCAGCGCTCCGCCACCACCGGGTACAATTGGCTGCATGGGCTTGCCAGGTCGTAGACCGCCGCCGCCGGGTCGCGATGGCTTGCTCGGTTTGCTGGGTTTGCCTGGCCGCAGGCCGGTGCCTGGTGCAATGGGTTGAGTCGGTTTGCCGGGCTTACTCGGTTTTCCGGGCCGCAGCGCTCCGCCAACTCCACCTGGCAGGTAGCCCGAACTGGGGCGTCCTAATGAGGGGCGTCCGGTTGAGGGACGGCTGGGTGCGGGGCGAACGCTAGGTCGCGTTCCAGGACGTGCATAGCCACCGCCGATCGAACCGGGGCCAAGGGGTCGCGTGGGCCGCGTTGAAGGCCGAGTGATCGACGGAGGAGTTGGTTTCTTGCTCGGCCGTGTGCCAGGTCGAGTACTGGGCCGAGTTGATGGCCATGAACCGGGTAAGGTCGAGGAGGGGCGTGTGCTGGGCCGAGTGCCAATCGCAGGCTTCTGGTTCTTCTTGGGCCGTGTCGTGGGGCGTGTTGAAGGTCGTGTCGCTGGCCGCGTCGTTGGTCGCGTGCTGGGCCGGGTCAAGCTGGGGGGGAACGGATTGGTGCTCGGGCGACTGGGCCGCGTTGTCGGGCGCGTTGTCGGGCGCGTACTCGGGCGCGTACTCGGGCGCGTTGTCGGCCGGGTACTGGGCCGTGTGGTCGGTCGCGTACTCTGACGCGTCTTAGGAATTGTGGCAGGTCGCGTGCTGGGCCGTGTCGTGGGCCTTGCGGAAGGGGTTCGGCTGCCGCCGTACTTCGAGGGTTTCTTGCCGCGGCTGGTTACGGCTGGTGAAGAACCGCGGCCAAGGCTTGGGCTGCGCTGCATGGCACTCGATTTTTTCGGTGTGGCGCCGCCGATTGGCCTGCCACGTCCCGAGTATCCGCCAGCTCGCCCCGCGCTGCGACTCGCGCCAGCACGACTGCTGCCCTTGTATTTCTTCTGTTTTTGAGCGTCAGCGATCGAGGTCGAGAAGACCAGCATCGTGGCGACAATGACGACCGACAGGATGGAGCGGTTCATAGCACGATTTTCTTTAGGGATCGGATTCACTTTTCGGGTCAGTCGCCAAACGGGCTCTTGCGAGCGTGAAGGATGCGACCACGGTTTGGTATCGAGTATTTGACATCAAGCGTTTGGGACAAAGCGACAGGTACAAAGCAATCGATGGCATGTACCGTGACGCACGTTACTTGGCTTGCTTTGCTGCACCGTCTTTCGCATGCTTGTTGCCGGGTGCCGGTGGTTTACGCACCATTTTCATTTCGATGTTGTTGCCTGGCTCGCCGTCGATCACTCGGTCGGTCGACATCCAAATGATTTGATCGCCCTTGCCTGGTACGTAATAGTTGGTGGCTGAGCCGGTTTTCCCATCGGGGGTAACGCCAGTCACTTTGACCATCCAGCGATCATCCAGTTGCGACCAGGTCGATTCCATGTGTCCGCCGTCGGCATCGAAGATCCATGCACGAATCTGCTTGGTTTGCGGATCCCAGCCGACGCGCTGATTACCGCTGAGCATCAGTTGACCGTCGACACGAATATCAAAATCACCGAGGATGAAGTTGCCGTTCTCGGACCAGTAGAACGAGTGTTCGACGACGCCGTCAGCCGATTCAGAGATCCAATCGCCGATCAGCCACTGCAGTGCCAGCAAGTTCTCGCCGGTCGTCAGCGGCTTGGTGCTCAGGTCACGGAGGCTGGCGATCTGCCACTTGTCTTGTTCGAAAACATGGACGGCCGTATAGCGACTGACATACGCCGGACCGTTGTCTCGCGTCACGGTGACATGTCCGTCTTCGAGCGCGACGGTTCTTGCGACCTGCCGGATCGATTCAACTCGCACGCTGATCTCGCGCCCTGGCACGGCCTTGAACGAGGCGCCAAATTCCGCCGCAATCGCATCGCGGCCGTGATAGACGATTCGCTCGACGTCAATAAACTCGCCCTGCTCGGTAAACAGTTTTGCAAGCGCGTTCGCATCGGCCGCATTGTATGCCTCGACGAACGCTGCCGAGCTCTTGAGCACCGACCTCTCGAGGTCGGAGACCGCCGACGTGCCAGCCCCCTCGTCACTCCAAGTGACCGATGTCGTCAGACAGGCGAAACCGAAGATGATCAACAGTGCTAGGGAAGAGAGAAAACGTGTCATGCTGTATTGCTCCGCGTGTGAATGGTCCGGCCGATGGCTAATGGCGATACCGGTTGAGTATGAGTATGTGAGTTAGGATGGCTGTTTGATTCCGAATCGGTGATCGAAGTGGTAGTACTTCGGGAAGAAAGTGACGACGGCGCGGTGCCAGGCGGCCTCTGTGGCATAGCGATCGCATTTGGATGCCCGCGCCGACTGTGTGCGAACGGCAACTGCAAATTGGTTGCGGTCATGTCATGCGAGAATACGCTTTCGAGGGAAAAGCCAACTCCCCGGTACAGTAAGTCTATAGCATTCCCTGGGATTAATGCAAGAAATGGCATGTACTACGTCTGGAGTAGCGGTGGGGGGGGCGTCACGCTTGGCCTGGGCAGTTGAGAATGCGGGGTTGTTTGAATTCCTGTTTCTTCCGACTTTTCAGTCAATTTTGTCCGCAATGCGTGGCCCAGCCGCACGCTTCGATGGTTTGCCGCGCCCAGACGCGTACCGCCCCACTCCTATACCGGTAGCGTGATTGGGGGTGCAGCCGGGTCGCTACCGAGCTTTGTAACTCGCTCGCCATAAGAATTGAATATCGAATATCGAGCAAGGAGTGATGAATGAGGAAGGAAGAAAAGAAAGGAGAGTTGAGCCTTTATTGCTCTTCCAGGTTCTTTTGTGCGGTGCTGATACTCGTCACGAAAATGGCGATGAGTTCGTTGCTTTTCAAGAAGGGCTAAGTGAAGCTTCCGCTTTTCCATCATGCCCTGTTGTGGTAATCTTGACGGAGTCGGTTGGGCGATGGCTTCCCATCTCGTGGTGTTCGTCGCCGGCTCGGGTGGCACTTTCCTGAGCGAGCAAGAGGATGCGTTACCATTACCAAGAGAACATCACTCGCGAGCAGAGTCCGTGCGGTGCAGCATCAGAGATTGTTCGATTACGCACCAAGATACTAGGGAATTGCAAGAGCACTGGCTCCGCTCGCGAGGCACAAGGCAATTCACGTTTGCGCGAAACGCCGAACGATCACGTCGATTCCCGCTCACTCAGCCAGTGCCACCCAACGCCGATGCGCGCGGTTAGCAGGAAGAACAGGCAAAGAATATTTGCGTCAGTGCGGTGCAGCCCCACGTTGTCCAGGGCGCGCTCGCGTTTCCGAGCAAACGGCGTGATGGAGTAACTCAATAGACGAGACGTTTGGCTTTCAATTTACGGGCGGTGATCGCCCGAGGAGTACGAAACATGGCGAGAATTGACTGGAGCTATCACCGACCTGGCTGAGTGAGTTGCAAGCGAGCGCAAGAGTTTCTTGCGGAGGCCGGTTATCAGATCAAAGAAGAAATCGACGCTCGAAAGACGAAGTTCGGTGCCGAAAAGGCCGTGGAACTTGCTGAGCAAGCTAGTCAGGTTTACGTTTGCAAGGGCAAGCGAGTGAATCACTTCAGTATGAAGAAGGATTCGCCCGATGAAGCGACGTTGACCAAGCTGATGCTTGGCCCAACCGGCAACCTACGCGCACCGACCTTGCGCAAAGGTAAGACGCTGGTCGTCGGGTTCAACGCCGAAACGTACCAAGCATTGTTCGGTTGATCGTGACGGATCGCCGGGAAAACGGGACAGAGGACGCGCGCGATGCAAATTTGGGTGGATGCCGATGCGTGTCCGGGTGAGATCAAGAAGCTGCTGTTTCGCGCGGCCCAACGTACTGAGATCAAGGTGACGCTGGTAGCGAATCAGCCGATGCGCACGCCGGGCAGCGAGTTTGTCGACAGCGTGTTGGTCCCCGCTGGCATGGATGTGGCCGATCGGCGGATCGTCGAATTGGTTCAATCCGGCGACTTGGTGATCACGGCCGATATCCCGTTGGCCGCCGCAGTGGTTGATAAGGGAGCTCAGGCCTTGGATCCACGTGGCGAGCTTTACACTCACGAAAACGTTGGCGAGCGGCTTGCCGTGCGCAACTTGATGGATGAACTGCGCGGGGGCGGGCAGATCACCGGAGGCCCCGCGAACTTTAACGCCAAAGACCGCCAGGCATTTGCCAATCAACTCGATCGCTACCTCGCAACGTCCCAGAAGTAATCTAGCGTCGTACGACGCAGTGTGGCACGGCACTCCGTGCCGTGAAAGCAAAATGACGCAGTGTGGCACGGCACTCCGTGCCGTGAAAGCAAAATGACACAGTGTGGCACGGCACTCCGTGCCGTGGGGCAGCACACGAACGATCGACGTGGCGGTGCGCAACGGTCGTCTCAGTGGTGCTAAAGCACGCCCTTGGGGAGTCTTCGTCTGGAAGGTCGATCGAGGCGGGACGCGATGAGTCATGTGGCTCATTGGACACCCGGTGCCGAGCTGTCGGAGACGTTCGGACGCGTCAAACTTAGGCTGATAACCGTTCGTGGAAACGAGGTAACCAACGGCATGTCCAGGAGCGGGACCGCTAATAGACGCTGATACACGCTAAATCCATAGCACCGGCCCGTTGGACCGGTTGGGGAAACGGCTCCTGCGGCGGATGTGCGGCGCGAACGACGCGGAGCGTCGTTCCACGCTGCGTCAACCTTCGCGCATTTCTCGTTTATCGGCGTCGTATGTGATGCGTTTGCCCGTGTCGCTGGCGCGTACGGCCATGATGACGGCGACGGCATGTTGGTAGCCGGCATCGATCGGTGCTCGGCAGGTGTCACGCGTGCGGATGCATTGCAGCCAATTGAGGAAGTGGTCGGGCGTGTCGATTGGCTTAACCAGCTCCGGTTCTTTTGGCAACGCACTCGACTTGCCAGCCCCTTCGCGCGAAACGGTCGGCTTGGTCCATGGCGACAGTTGTAGCGTACCTTGGTCGCCCATGAAACAGATTCGGTTGCCGAAACTGTTGCCGAAGTTAGTTGTGAAGCTGACCATGAACCCCTCGGGGTACGTCCAAGTGGCTTGGACTTGATCGGGGCAGGTGAAGTGGTGGTCGTCATCCCATATGAAAGTGCCACTCTGCGCCACGACGCTCTCCGGGAACTTGGCTCCGGTGATGTAGTGGATCAGATCGACGAAATGGCTGCCCAAGCCAGGGACCGGCCCATCGGAAAACTCGCGATAGCCGTACCAACCGGCGAACTTGTCGGCGCGAAACGGTTGCGCCGGGGCGTCCATCAGGAACTCTTTCCAATCGACATCTTTGGGATTCACGTCGACCACTCGGCTGTACCAGTACGGTTTCGTACCGTTACGCGACTGTTCGATACGTGATATCTTGCCCAACGCTCCGCTCTCGTACAGTTGTCTGCAGCCGGTGCTGGTCGGGTAGCTGCGCACCTGCGTGCCGATCTGGCAGACGACGTTAGAAGCTTTCACGGCATCCACCGCGCGTTTCAGCTTTTCGTGATTCATGGCCAAGGGTTTTTCGCAGTAGACGTCTTTGCCTGCCTTGACCGTTGCTTCGAGATGCGTGGTATGCTGGTGATCGCATGAGGCGATCATTACGGCGTCAAGATTGTCCATGGCCAACAGGTCGCGGTAGGAGACGACCATGCGCGCCGGACGTCCGTACCATTGTTTACACAGATCAGCTGCCAGTTCACGCCGCTGGCGCCAAGGGTCTGCCACGGCTGTGATCTCGATGTTTTGCGTTTTCGCGTGGGCTTGGACTCCTTTCATGTGGGCGTTGCGTCCGCGCCCACCGCAGCCGATGACTCCGATCGAAATCCGCTCGTTTGCGCCGGCCACCTTGGCGTAACTGGAAGCCGTCATGCTCAACGCCGCAGCGCCGACCGAAGCTGTTTTCAAAAACTCACGACGAGATGTGGTGTGCCGCATGATCGGTCCTCTCGAATGTTGGTGCTGCTGGCAAGTGCCATGGTGGCATGCCATTGACTGCTGAAACTAGATCGCTGAAACCAGAAAGTCTATTTCCCGGTTCTAGCCATTGTGCCGAGGGAAGTCAAACCGCAGTCCGTATTGTGCAACCGTTCACGGAAACGAGGACAGCGGCTTCAAGAGGGGGACTGCAGATGAACGCAGATAAACGCTAATGAGAAAGGCTCTCCGCCGGGCTTGGCCCCGGCAAGAGCTACTCGCATGCGCTATCGATGATGCGAAGCATTGCGTCTTCCACTTCTTGCGCGATCGGCTCGAGCGTGGGCCGACCAAACAGACCAAGTAACTGAGTTGGTTTGAGTGTCGAGACCTTGATCTTGTCACCTTCTTCGTACACCGCGATGCGGCAGGGCAGGGCGTTGGAAATCGCCATGTCGGTTTCGAGCACGGCCTTGGCCTTGACCGGGTTGCACACTTCCATCACGCGGCACTCGCGGACAAAATCGACGCCCTTGGAATTCATTTTCTGCTTGAGATCATGGATGCCGAGAACACCGAACTTGTTTTCCGCAGCCGCTTTTTCGATTCTCGCAACAACGTCGTCCACCGTTCCCGTGGTTTCTTTTTCGTACAGCATCATGAGTCCTCGATGGTCGGTCTGAACGATAGTGGGTCTGAAACAGCCGTTCAAACTGATTGTAGCGGATTGCGATCCGGTGTGCGACGCGCAGCCGCTTTGTTCAAGGGCAACGAAGATTATGGGCAAAGAAAATCGTTTGGTGGATTACGTGGTGACGAGGTAACGGTCTGCCTGTGCTCGAACACAGCTATCATCAATTCGGAACAAGAAACGTCGTGTCAACCACTAGCGGAACGGCCGCAGAATGAGTCTTTTTCTTGGCATGCCAACCGAGTGCCTCTATTTGGTGGTGGTTTGGGATGTTTGTGCGGGTTGTGTCGGCGGTGACGTGTGTGTCTCCTGCGGATATCGGTTTTTCCGGAAAGGTCGGTTTTGTCGATGCCGACAACAAGATCAGTTGTTCCGATTATCACGATCGCAACGACACGATTTGCGAGACTCTTCTGATTGCAAGCAAGGAACCGGCTCAAATGCGCATGGATCACGTATTGCGGGGGCTGTGGGTATCATACCTGCTGCTAGGGATCGTCGCTCACGCTGCGGCACAAGAAGGCATGTCGGAGATACAAGACGGTGTGACGCAATATGGTGTAATGCCGGTCGCCATGACGCAAACGGACAGCGCCATGAGCATGGCCGAATTGCAGAAGCTGGTCGAGCAACAGGGTGCTCGGCTCGAGCAGCTGGAGTCATCTTCCAAGTCCAAGAAGAAGCCGGTCACGCAGAAGTGGACGGGGCGTATCCATTACGACTATTGGGCTTTTCCGGACGAGTCGGCGCTGGTGAACTATCTGGAGACTGGCGACCCGTTACAGCAGCCCTCAGACGCGATGGGCTTTCGCCGGCTGCGTTTGGGACTCCAAGGTGACATCTATGACACGATGCTCTACAAGATCGAGTTGGATTTTGCCGCCCCGCACAAGCTTGCTTTCAAAGACGCGTACTTTGGGTGGAAAGATGTTCCTTGGTTGCACACGGTGCTGTTGGGTAACCAAAAACGGCCTTACGGCTTGGATGCCCTGAACAGTAGCCGATACAACGTATTTTTGGAGCGTCCGTTTCATGTGGAGGCGTATGCCCCGGACTCGCGCCGTGTGGGCTTCGCCTCGTATGGGCTTTCTGACAACCAGGCCTGGAACTGGCGTTGGGGCGGCTACTTGATGAATGACATCGCCCTGGTTGGCAGCCAGCGTACCGACAATTACCAAGCCGAGTTGGCCGGTCGACTTGCTAACACAATCTGGTACGACGAGGTATCGGGCGGTCGTGGATACGCACACTGGGCAGTGTCGGGAGCTTTGTCTTTTCCCGGTGGCGGACCGACCGGCCGTTTTCGCACTCGGCCCGAATCGCGTTCCGACCAACGTTGGCTCGATACCGGTACGATCGCCGGTTTGAACCGCTACCAGTTGATTGGTCTGGAAGGCGTCGTGAATGTGGGTGCGCTGCAGATCGTCAGTGAATACCAGTACAGCAACGTCGAGCGAACCGCCGCGTCCGACCTCGGTTTTGGCGGGTACTATGTCTACGCCGCTTACTTTCTGACCGGCGAACATACACCGTGGGTACGCAAGAGCGGGACCATCGGCCGCGTGAAACCGTTCGAGAATTTCTTCCTGGTTGATCGCTGCCGCGGCGGTGTTGGGCATGGATGGGGAGCTTGGCAAGTGGCCGCGCGGTATTCGTACGGCGACTTTAGCGATCAAGACATCTTGGGCGGCGTCGGAAAGAGCCTCACGATTGGCTTGAACTGGTGGTGGACTCCGCACAGCCGCATGCAATTCAACTATATCCACGGGCGGATTGAAGACCGTGATCCGGCAACAACCGGCGGCAACGCCCTGCCGGTCGGAGTTGCCACCAGCGGTGACTACGACATCTTCGGCGCTCGCTTTATGGTCGATTTTTGATCCGTTCCATCCGATGTGCAGCCTGCACCGCCAGCTCCCGCTCCCGCCGCAAAAACGTCATTACGGAGAACATACGCGATGTACCGTTTCCTTCTTTCACTCGTGTCATGCACCGCAATACTTGGCCTTGGTGTTTGCGCCCAAGCTGGCCTGCATCACCATGGGCGTTCGGACGTATTCTGTCCGAAATGCAACACCTGCTGCACGCTGAAAGTCGAGCGCGTCAAGGAGGACAAGGCGTGTTATGAAGTCGAGTGCGTAGAGATTTGTATCCCGCGCGTTGTTTTTCCGTGGCAGAAGTGGAAGGCCGATCGGCAATCCCATGGTGGCTGCGACTCGTGTGACGGTGGTTGTGAAGCGTGCTCGAGCGTTAACAACGGTGCACGTGTGAAGACGGTCAAGAAGCTCAAAAAGAGATCGTACAAGTGTCCTGTGTGTAAATACACGTGGACACCGGCCGGCAACTCAGGTTGTGTTGGCGGCGATTGTTGCGATGACGCGCGTGTCGGTGCGACACGTACTTGCGACGATCTGCCTCCAGCTTCGCGCATGGGCGTGGAACAACCTGTAAAGATCACGCAGCGACCGCTGCCGGCACGTGATTTCATACCGGCACGCCCGGCTAAACCACTCAATCCTCCCTCACCCCCTGCCGTTGCCGTCGCCAGACGCTCGCTCAGCGGCCGTTGAATCGGTATCGCCACTTTGGACGTAAACGCCAGCCCCCAAACGGCCTTGTGCCGTTGGGGAATCAGTCAGGGACGCCTACGGGCTTGCCCCGTAGGTGAACGAGTTTCGCCAGCTAAGACGCCGAGATCCCAATACCCCACCCCTCTCCCCCACCGCCTTCGGCGGTGGGGGTCGATCCACAGCCAACCAAACCTCAATGCACGTGCAACTTCATTTGGGTAAACTGTTATAATAGTTTAGACCGGCTGCAATATCTGCCTGCACGGTGCGAGTTGTCCCTCGGCTGGGCGGAATCGCCGCGTGAAATAACTGGGCCAAATACGCGACGTCGCCCCTGCCGATCGCTGGCAGGTTCTCACCCCCAGCCCGGACGACTCGCGCTAGCTTCCGGCGAGGACTCTTCCGACGCACGTGTCAAAGGACGTCATTTCGCGTTGGGACGCGACCGAGTTTGCCAGCCAGGATTCAGGTTGCAGGGTTCAGGATGCTTGGCATCGATTATCGCATTGCATGTTATCGCGTTTTGCGGAAAAGGGACGAGAATCTGATGATAAGAGACCGACACTTGGCGAGACGAGCGTTGCGAGTGACGCTTGCTGTACTGCTGGTCCTGAGTGTGCCGGTGCTGAGGCCCAGCGCCAAGGGCTGTCCGTTTTGCACGGCGGTTAGCAACACGTTCAGCGAGGACATCGCCACGATGGACGTGGTGATCATCGCGCGTTTGGCAAAACCGTTGGCGCCCGCGCCCCTGCTTGACGAGCCCGCTTCGGATAGATCCCTTGCCCTCAAGGGAGCTCCGCAGTCGTCAATTGCGACATTCACTGTCGACTCAATCCTCAAAGGCAAGGACCTGCTGGCGTCGAACCAGTCGTTTTCGACCTCCTTCTTCGGCGATGCGAAAGCCGGTGACCTATTCCTCGTGATGGGTACCAAGACCACCAAGGCCAAGACAATCAACTGGTCGGCCCCAATGCGGCTCAACGCGCGCCAACACGATTACTTGACGACACTGGTCGCTCTGCCCAAGGAGGGGCCCGACCGGCTGGCATTTTTCCAGCAGTATTTGCAAGATGCGGACCCTATGTTGGCGCAGGATGCATACGACGAATTCGCGCGCACACCCTACTCGGCCATCAAGCAATTCAAATCGAAGATGGACCACGATCAGCTGATCAAGTGGATCGAAGATCCCAAGATCCCCGCGAGCCATCGCCGGTTGTACCTGACCATGCTGGGAGTGTGTGGCGGCGAGGATGACCTGCCGGTGTTGGAAAAACGGATGCGCGCGACCGATCCGCAATCCAAATCCGGGCTGGATGCGTTGATCGCTTGCTATTTGGCTCTGCGTGGGCCCGAGGGGGTCGCGTTGGTCGAGGATTTGTTCTTGAAGAGGCGAGATGACAATTTCAGCGGCAATTATGCCGATGTGTATGCCGCGATCATGGCACTGCGTTTTCATGGTTCCGAAGGGGACATGATACCGCGAAAGCGCGTGTTGCAAGCTTTTGGCTACTTGCTCGACTACCCGCAAATGGCGGATTTGATCATTTCCGATCTGGCACGGTGGGAAGATTGGTCCCAACTGGACCGACTGGTCGCACTGTTCAAGAAAGCAGATAGCAAAACGACCTGGGTACGCATGCCCATTATCAACTATGTCCGTGCCTGCCCGCTCCCCGAAGCTCAAAAAGCACTCGCGGAATTCAAGGAGATTGACCCCGAAACGGTGAAACGGGCGATGACTTTCTTTCCAACACGGCAGAACGATGCCAAATAGCCACTCCCTTCTGTGGTGGGGGCTGTCGCAGCACTGAGTCGCCGAGCAACGATTTCGGGCGTTTTTGAGTTTTTTAGTTCGGGAGTTGTTGTTTGAGTGACTGAACGCCCTCAATTTCATGGGTGGCACAGATGCATGGGTGGTATAGCGACAAATCCGAGCGGCTCCTGGGCGTGAGGTCCCAACTTATCGCCCGGTAGTGTCCACCACCCGAACCGGAACCGGGGACCACGCGTAAAGGCAGTGTGAGCAACCCTATGGCGGCGGCGAACTCCGAGGGTGCCAACGACCGGGATGTGGGGTGGGACGCGCCCGTCACGATTCGTCGGCTTGCCGCGCAGGCTGGTGAGTCTATTATCCCGATGAGTCCCTTGCGCCGATGAGCCTCTTGTCCTGATGAACGCTGTTTGGCAGTGAACGCTGTTTGGCAAACGGCTGCAGCCACGACTCGGGGAAACCCTCGGTTGTGGGTTCACGACACCTGTTCCGTTACGTATTGTTGTACTGCCGATTGAATCGACTCGAACGAACTTGAAAATGGCCTGACCATGACAACTGAAGTGGAACTGCACGAAGAAGAATACGAGGACGTGGACGCGTCGTACGAGGCGGATGAAGACCTTTATCAACCGTATAAATCGGTCAGTAAGGCGGCCGTATTCTCGCTGCTGTTGGCCATCTTTTCGCTGACCGGCCTCCTTTTCCCGGCCCTGTTGGTAGTCGCGTCAGGGGCCGTGATTCTAGGATTCATCGGTCTGCGCAATCTGCGGCGGTACCCCGACGAGTTGACCGGCAAGACCTCCGCGCTGTTGGGGATTGTCGGCGGGATGGTCCTGCTGATCGGCGGTTCCGCCATGCACACGTACATTTACGTGACCGAAGTACCTGAGGGCTATCAACGCATCACGTTTGAAGACTTGCAGCCCCATGACGATGCAGCGCTGGTGCGCGGCCCCATCAATCTGCCGGTCGAGTTGGATGGCAAACGTGTGTTCGTCAAAGGTTATATCCATCCGGGCGTTGCGGACATGGGCGAAATCCGCAAGTTCATTCTGGTCCCCGATATGGGCACTTGCTGCTTCGGTGGCCAGCCCGCTCTTTCGGATATGGTCGAAGTGACCGTGACTGGTAAACACGGCCTCTACTATTCTCAGCTCAAACGCAAGCTGGCCGGAACGTTCAGTGTTTCTTTTCGTTTAAAGAAGGTAGCCGGCGGGCTTGATGGTGGCTACTATTCGCTAGAAGCTGATTACGCTCGCTAGGTGCTTGTTGAACTTGATTTGAGTTCGATTCTCAACGGGATGCGTTGGCCAGGCATTGAATTCTGATGTGGGTGCTGGCGCGAAGTGAGAAACATGATCGCCACACGAAGACGGAGTAGCTGATGCACAGTTTGAAATGGATGGGGTCGTTGTTTGCCGCGCGCGAAGCGGTTGCGTCCACGATCGCCTGGCGAGTTTCTATCTGTGCACAACATGCATTGGTGGCACTGGTAATCGGTTGCGTGGCGGGCTGCAGTACCGATGCGACACCCTCGCCCACCGGAACAAGCAACACGACGGGGATCAACATTGTCTCTGCGCCGCCACTTCCGCCGGAAGACGATTTGCCGATAGCAGGGTTCGATGACGAAAGCCCCGTCGAACAAGACAAGTCCATCGAGACGGAACCAGCGGAGATGAAATCGACCTCGGACCAGCCTCGATCGAAAACCACCGAATCGCCAGATGCCGACCCGTCGGACGCGGACCGAGTGGGCTTGGGCAAGAAGGACGCAGGTAGGAAGCCAGCAAGCCCTCCAGCTCGCGCACGCCCGCCGGTACGACGCGTGGGTAGCGATGGGATCACCGACATTACGTTCGACGATCTCAAGCTGGACATGCCGATCGGTACTCTCTTTGACCGCACGATGCTCACCCCACGCGTGCGCGAACTGGACGGCAAGATCGTCCGGCTTCGCGGGTTCATATTTGCCGGCGGTGTATTTCAGTCGACCGACATCAAGAGCTTCCCCTTTGTCATGAATACGCAATGCAAGTTCGGCCCGCAGGGACTCGCCTATTGTGTCATTCTGGTCGAACTGGAAGATGGCGTGAAGACCGACTTCACCACTTATCCGATCACGGTTGAAGGCAAACTATCGCTTCGGCCCTTCAATGCCAGTGGATTCACTTGGTCGGTCTATCACATGCGTGGCAAGAAGGTTTTTTGAACCATGGTTTCGTTTCCGTGAACGGTTACGGCAAGTCTTTCAAGCCTCCGCTGTCCTTTGGGGTTTAGTGTTGCTGACGCTTGTCACGCAAGTGCTTTCCAAGCCTGACCAGCTGCGAGTGCGTATCTTGAGGGATGTGACCGTTGGTGCGATCGATCGGCACGTTGATTGTGATCGCACCGCCAACCGATTTGATATCGTCAACGAATTGAAATAGCTCTTTGTCCGTGTAGTGGCAGAACTGATTCGGCACGGCCGGGTTAAAGGTCAAGTCAATGGGCAGTAGACAGTGCCATTGAACATGGTCGATGAATTGCGAGTCGGGCATGTAGAACCCCGGCGGTGTGCCGCGTTTGCGCAGTTTACGGTCAGCGGTCACGATGATGTTGCCTTGGCCCGGTGGGTAGACAAAGTCCGTTCTGATCTTGCCATCTTCGAGCAGGTGGATTTCCCCCGCATGGTAATCCTCGATCGGGCAGATCGGCTTGATCGTCCCCGCCGCACAGAACTCAGCGCCGCTGAATGCGATCACCGAATCCGCGTTGCCCGCTCGGCAGGCGGCCATCTCCTTGCGCCACGCCGCGTCCTCTTGTCGCGGACAACTGTCAAACCACCAGCCATCGATCAGCTTGCCCGCCTTGAGTGAATAGTGGCGGATGAAATCGTTATGCCGCTCGGCGTAACCGTCAGTCCCAATTCCCAGCAGACGCTTGATTGTCGGGTCGGCTGGCGTGTGCGGACCTGGCAGGTAAACGATCAGCCGTTTGTCACGCTGGTGCAAGCGGCGACTGATCTCTGGAATCAAGTCGCGATCGGGTGTGATGCCGGCCTGCAAGTTGTCGATGAACTCGTTCTTGCTGGAGAGGTAACCGGTTCCCTGCCCGAGTGTGAAGATCAGCCAGTCGGCGCCCGTCGCGTCGAACTGGGTTATGAAATGATCGAGGTCGAAGTTGTCCACCGTACGATTGAGGTCGGCCGTTCTGGCCTCGGGCGTATCGCCCTCCGGTTTGATCAGATAGTGCGTCATCACGCCAAACGTGCCTTGTGCCATCCAGGCCGCTCGATTGGGTGTGCCGTCAGGTTTCGTTGTCTTGCTAGGTTGCTGCGCAAGCGTGTTGGCGGTTAAGAGCAGGAGCAGCAATCCGGCGACGGGCACGTGTTGTTTGTATGGCATGGTGTTTCCTTTGCGCGGGCCGCGCCCGCGAGTCTTGAGCATTGAGTCGTGTGGCACTGGCTATGCCAGTGCTCGCATGGCTTTACAAAGCGTTCGACCGACGCTTGGCCGACGCGGAGGCAAGCTGCGTCTTAATGCGGCCTCAGTAGAGCGACGATCAATGGAACGTTTTTGGGTAACTGTTCACGGGGCAGAACAAGTGAACCGCTGATGAACACGAATAATCGTAACAGTTTAGCCGAATGAAGTAATGCCGCTTTCAAGAGACTCCCATGGGCTTGTCCCATGGGTGAAAACGCCTGGTGAGCTACCCGCGATGGGGGATAGGACGTCACGGGTAGCCTACCAATCCTCTTCACCCACCGCACAAGGCGGTGGGGGGCGACCGATGGAAAATGAACTCGAGTGCACGTCTCACTTCAGATGGCTAAACAGTTACTAATAATCCACAGATTAAGATAGCCGTTCACGCGATCTTGAAACAGCGAGAAGAAAACCTCGGAAACTCGAATATCGAGCAAGGAGTGCAGAAGGAAGAGCGGCCTGTTGTGATGGCAATGGGACAAATTGCCATTGACGGGTCAACGCAATGTCGCAGCTTCCATGTTGTAGCTCACATCCAGGTCGGTATGGGCTTGTTTCCTTCGGCCTTCTGCGGTTCGTTTTCTTCGTGAAGTGTGAATTCTCGTGAACGGTTACGTTTTTTGTTCGGTCGACGGAGGTAGGGCGTTTTTTGATATTGGCGACCATCGGTGTCAAGCAGCGGTCCGTTCGATCCAAATGTTGTATACTGCTGGGCGGCACGGCAATGAGCGCCGTAGATTCGCCTTGGTGGTATTCGCTTCTGGCCGCTTGACGATAGCGACAATAATGATGTTGCGACGCGAAATAGCTGTATGAACGACGCGGAGCGCCGTTCCACACTGCGTCGTTCCACACTGCGTCGATGAAGATTGGGAGAATCAAGTGACATACGGTACGAATTGGCAGTATGTGCGAGTGGTAATTGCGATGGTCGGTCTGCTGGTGCTGAGCGGACTTGTATCGCGCTCCAGTGCTTCCCCACTCGGCCGATCGGCAACAGACACTCCCGCCGTCGTTTTCCCGCACATCGTTGTCGTCACACAGGATGTTTCGCGCGATGTCAATCCACGTGCTCCGGCCTGGGTTTATATCCGCGAAGTGCTTCAACGAGCGGGCGTGTTCTTCGACGAAGTGGCGCCGGGCAAGTTGCCATCGTTGGTCGCTGACGCGAAGGCAATTGGCACGAAGACAATTATCTTGTTGGCCGGCGATCTGCCTTTGACGCCGGACGAGTGTAAGGCGGTAGCTCAACTGGTCGAAGCGGGCAGTTCGGTAATTGGCGTGGGTGGAACATCTGGCTTGGACCACGTATTCGGCGTGAAGTCAAAGCACCCGCTTGCTGAGGGGTGGATCGAAATCACGGCACAAGACCACTCGATCACCAGTGCGCTGCGGAGCTCACTGCACGTTTTCGGTGGCTATGCGTTTACAACCGATTCGGCGACAGCGCTGGCGGAAATCGATACCGGTAAACAGGGGGCGAAAGGAAGTGTCATTGCAGAGAACCGGTTTGGCAAAGGGCGTGCGATCCTGTTGGGCCCCGACCTGCTTTTCTCGATTGTGCATATCCAACAAGGCATCCCCGTCCTGCAAGATGGCACGCCAGCGCCGGACAATTCGGCCGAATTGAATGACGGTGAACTGAAGGCGGAGGATGGCATGGTGCTCGATTGGCAGCGCGATCGTTCGCCGATGCAACCGGATGGAGTGCCTGCGTTTCTCGAGCCGATTACCGACGAGTTGCGCGAACTGATCCTACGCAGCTTGTTTCACGCCGCCAGGCAACAAGGCTGCACCCTGCCCATAATCTGGTATTGGCCGCGTGGCATGAAAGCCATTGGGCATATCTCACACGATACGGACGGGCACGATCCGCAGAAGGCGGTCGCTTTGCTGAAGGTGATGAACCGATGCAAGTTGAAGTCGACCTGGTGTACGCTCTACCCGGGCGGGTATCCACGCGAATTTTACGATACGTTGAAGCAACAGGGTTTCGAGATCGCGTTGCACTACGACGCACGCACCGGTGGCCCTAAGACGTCATGGTCGAAGGAGAATTTCCTGCTCCAGCATCGCTGGCTGCTGAAGGAGGCAGGGCTTGAAACGATTACGTCCAATAAGAACCACTACACGCGGTGGGAGAATCGGCTTGATTTCCTGCGCTGGTGTGAACAGGTTGGCATCCGGTCCGACCAGACACGTGGGCCGAGTAAACACGGTTCGATCGGCTTCCCGCTAGGCGGCTCTCAGCCGTACTTCGCCTTGGACGACGAGACGCACCCGCCTCGTATTATCAACGTGTTGCAGGTTAACATGATGACGCAGGATCTGGTCGTCGTCTGTCCGAAGGAGTACGGCAAGCAGTTGGTCGATTCTGTGTTACGTCACCATGGTGTGGCACATTTCCTGTTCCATCCCGCCCACATCGAAAAGCCTCATGTGGCCGACGCGCTGCACGATTTGGTCGAGTATGGTCGAGAACAGGGAATCGAATGGTGGACAAGTCGACAGATCTACCATTGGGAGACGCAGCGTCGCAACGTCACAATGTCGGCGACTGCCGGCGATCGACTGACGTTTCGTTCACGCGACGACGGCGGCGTTCGCGATGCGACACTGCTGTTTCTCAGGCCGCATGGCGAACCACGCTCGATCAACGTGAATAGAACGCCCTTCCAGAGCGAGCCCCGGAACGTGTACGGTTTCCCATTTGATGCCGTAACGATCGATGTGCTAGAAAAGTTGGATATAACGTTTAACTGAAATCGGGTAGGTCGTTTTCAGATGTATCGAGGCGTTTCGGGATTCTAGTTCGACAGCGCCACTTAGCCGCCCTAACGGAGGCTGGCTAATGACGCGGTACCCAATGACCAAACAATGCCGAAATCTGAAATCTGAAATCTGAAATCGGTTTGAAATGCCCCCTGCACAAGAGCGTCCGATGGAACGGCGTTCGACCTTCGTTATTTCGGCTTCTTTCGTCATGAGTCATTGGTGCTTCGTTACAACACAGCGACTCACGGTAAAAGCAGCGAATTCGGCCTGGCAGGGCCGGTACAGCCTTCGCCGGTGCCGGAAGGCACCGGTGTCGTTATCAAGAGAATCGTTAGCCCCCGGTAGGGGCGGCACCGGAAGGACGAGGGCTGGCGTCTGTATCGCCCCTGCCGGGGCTTTACGGATATTGTTTGCCGAGGACCGGGGCCTGACGAACCCGGCAAGGACTATGTTGGCCCTCCGGGCCTTAAAAAACGAAGCTCACGGCTAAAGGCCGTGAACGGTTACGGTTACAATTTGCGGTTGCAAAGTGAATGGCTGCGTTTCGAATTCAAATAGGCGAAGACGAGGCGAACAGGCGGCGGTATTCAGGGATAGCACATTGAAGATCCAAGGTGTATCGATAGAATTCTTGCTAAGAGAGTGGCTGCTGACGGCCTCGGGAGTCGCGTTGGCGCTGACTTCCGTCTACACACGGCAGTTGCCCACCTACTCGCTTGGCGAAATGGAAGTATTGTTCATCCTGTTTGCGCTTTTCGTTGCGGTGCAGGGGCTACAACAGAGTGGGCTTATTTCGCGGTTGTCCCGACGCATCGAACACGGACGGCTGTTGCCACTGAAGTGTGTGGTAGCGACGTTCTTTCTGTCGATGTTCGTTACCAACGACGTCGCGTTGATTGTGATCGTACCGTTAACGTTGACGTTGGATATCAAACACAAGGACATCCTCGTCATACTCGAAGCGTTGGCGGCCAATGCGGGCTCGGCGCTAACGCCCTTTGGCAACCCGCAGAATCTGTATATCTACTGGTTCTATGATCTGACGCCGTTGCAGTTCATCGCATCGATTGCACCGTTCTCGCTCGTCTTTCTGGGGCTGCTGGTCGTGGCGGCGTTGGCCCTTCGAGCACAACCAACGGCGCGCACGCGGGCCAACACAGAGCAGATCGGCCGGTCGGCGTATGTCCACGGCGTATTGCTGGCTGCGGTCTTGTTGTCCGTTCTGCGTCTGTTGCCCGTGTGGACCGGTCTGCTGATCGTATTATACGCGTTGCTGTTCGATCGTCGCGCGTTGCGTGTGGACTACGCGTTGCTGGTCAGTCTGTTCTTCTTTTTCGGGTTGGCGGAGAACATTAAGACGATGCTCGCAGCTGAAATTGAGCATTCCGAGCATGTTTTCCTGTTCTCGGCACTGGCCAGCCAGGTGATGAGCAACGTTCCGGCCGCACTGCTGTTTACCAAGTTCACGACGCAATGGAACGCCTTGCTTTGGGGTACCAATGCTGGCGGCTTTGGCAGCCTGTTCGGATCGATTGCGAATCTGATCGCGTACAAACTTTACGTCGCTCATGACACCACAGATGATGCAGCACGGTTTACAATACGGTTTCTCGTGATTGGGTATGTAGCTTTTTTTGCCGCCTGTGCATTGTATTTTGCATTGCACGCTGGAGCGTGAGACGCACCGTGTGGCAGGGCACAGATGGGCAGGGCACAGAGTGCCGTTTCACGACGCGGAGCGTCGTGCCACACTGCGTCACTTGGTGAATACTTGGAGAAGCAATATGAAGAACTCTTCGTGCTGGAAGTTGCTGGTGGTTGCGTTGTTGGTGCCAACCGTTGTCACGCATGTGCGGGCGTATGGAGATGACCGGAAAGCGACGCGACCGAATATCGTGTTCATTGAAGTGGATGACCTGAATTACAAGTACTTCGACTACTATTATGGCGTGGGGGGCGTGAAGACGCCAAACATGGATTCGCTGGCGAAGTCGGGTGTGTTCTTTTCCAATGCGATGTGCCAGGGGATGATGTGCGGTCCTTCACGCAATGGACTCATCACCGGGCTCTACCCACACAACATGGGGTTCTACCGCAACGGCCAGATGGGCGACCTGCCTCAGGGAGTGTGGGCGTTCCCGGCCGCGTTGCAGCGCGCGGGCTACTATACGGCTTGGATCGGCAAATCGCACATTCACCCGCCCGGTTCTAAAGCGGATCCCAATGCGATGAAAAACGCACTCGGGTTCGACCAGGTACAAAGGACCTTGGGCCGAGCGATGTTGGGTAGCGGCAAGTCGCGACCGGGCGACTGGTACTTCGAGCACCTCAAAAAAGCGGGGCTCTTGGAGAAGTTTCGCGAAGAGTTTCCCAATCCGACAACGCTGGCTGAAGATGATTACCTGGACGGCTTTTTCACGCGCACGGCCGTCGATTTTCTGGCGGACTACTCGGACAAGAAACCGTTCTTCTTGTGGTTGAACTATTCGCTGCCGCACGGTCCGCACGATGTGCCTCAGGAATACCACGACATGTATTCGCCAGGCAAAATGCCTGGCACGACTAAGGTTGATTTTCAAGCTCCCGAGAAACTACTGAAAGACACCAAGCCGGTGCGGTCCGAGCAGCGTGCCCGCGAAGACCAGGCCCGCTACTGCGCCGCCGTGACGTTTCTGGACAAGCAGGTCGGACGCGTCCTGAAGCAAATTGACGAACGTGGTCTGCGGAAGAACACCGCTATCTTCTTCTTCTCGGACCATGGGATCATGATGGGCGATCACGGCCTGCGACATAAAGGGACGTTGTTCCGGCAAGTGACCAACCCCGTGTTGATTGTCGCGACGCCCACCACGGTCTTGCGGGATGTCTGCGTTGAGGACCCCGTGGAATTGCGCGATATCCTCGATACCTGTCTCGATCTTGCTCAGACGCCGAAGAACGACCGTGGCAAGTACTCCGGCTACAGTCTGCAGCCGCTCTTGACTCTCCAAGGAAAGTATCAACGCGAGTTCGCTTTCGGCGAAATTGAGAGTTACGTGGCAGTTACCGATGGCCAGCATCGACTGATCAAAGGCAAAGACACTTTGTTGCTGTTCGACGAAAGTCAGGACCCGGACAATTTGCACGATATTGCTCAGAGTAATCCGAAAGTGGTCGCACGACTCAGCGCGGCGATCGATGTTTGGCTCAAGAGAACCGGGCCGGTTTTGCCACCGCAACGGAGGAAGAAAAAAAAGTAACCGGCACAGGGTCGAAGAGTGCGCGTCAACGTACTGGAGACCGAGGGCGGGCCGCCTCAGATCAGCCGGTTCGACCTCTATTGATATGCGAACTGGAAGGAAGGCGAATGACGGCACCGCATAGGACGATTTGGCCGCGCATTAGAAGAATCGTTGGGGTCGGCGGGCTTGCACCGGTGGAAATCCGTCGCCAGGGGCTCAATTTGCCGGGCGGTCCAACGGCCGACGCGGATGATGATGGCTATACGGACCTTGAAGAGTGGCTGCACGAGCTTGCCAGTGCCCTGGAGCAGGGTAGCGGTTAGGGCCGCCCCGTTGGGACTTTTTGGTGTTGTGTGGGAAGACTACCCAGGGTTACGCCAATGCTCGCAAAAACTCGCATTGGCTGCACCGTGGGCTCGTATAGGGCTGTGCCGTCGGCACGGAAGCGGCCAGAACAACGTTGATCGCTTGTGAACCGTTACTCTGACTTGACGCGATGCGGGCGTCCTCATTTTTGTGAACGGGTTATCTCGACTTTATTGTGCAGCCGTATCCGGTTTGGGTATACTCGTGGGAACTTGCGAGGTCTTCGTCTGGCATGCTTGCCATGGCACGCAGGTAACGGTCCGATGGCCCACACGACTTTGTTTGCGGTGTGAGGCGAATTTGTGTAGGAGCCGGAACGGGAATCGAAGTAGTATGCAACAGTTTGGCCAAATGAAGTTGACCGTACATTGAGGTTTGGTTGGCTATGGATCGACCCCCACCGCCCTGTGCAGTGGAGGAGAGGGGGGGATTGGTATCGGCGTCTTAGCTGGCAAAACTCGTTCACCTACGGGGCGAGCCCGTAGGGGTCCTTGACTTAGTTAAATGCTGCAATCGGCCAAACAGATACAATCGTATCGATTACGGTTGAGTGTTCTGGGGTCACAGTTTTTGGATGAAAGGCGAGGTGTGAGATGATGCGTCGTAGTAAGCGAGCGATTTGTTGGATCTTGATGGTAACGATGGTGGCGATGCCGACGTTCGGATTCGCTCAGCAGCCAGTGCCGACAGGGCAGGCCGGCCAACCGGATCTAGGCTACATCACGCCCAATGCCATGGTGGCCATTGTGGCGCACCCGCGGCGCGTGCTCACCGCGCCCTCGATGGAGATGATGCCGCTCGAAGTTGTCTCGGCGGCGGGAAGAAAGGAACTGGGGATTGAACCTGCGGACGTAGAACGCGTGCTGCTGGTCGTCGAGGCCCCCGTGGCGGGCCCGCCCGGCGTCGGTGTGGTTGTTCAGTTTGCAAAACCCTACCGGCTGGATGAGATCAAAGTACCGGGCAATGCTCGGTTGGAAGAGAGCAAGCTGGAGGGCCGTCTCTATCGCCAGCCCCAGCACCCCATGGGGTTGGGAATGTACATGCCGGACGATCGCACACTGATTGTTGCGCAAGATGGGATGCTGCGCGGGATGTTGGCCAACCACAAGGCGCCGAAGGCGGGTACCTTGAGCCAGTTGGCTTCAAAGACCGACATGGCTGGTGACCTGACCGCACTGGTCGTGGTCGAAGGGATTCGTCCGATGCTAAACGCGCAACTGGCGCACGCTCCGCTTCCACCTCCTTTGGCCCCGGTTAAGCAACTGCCCAATTTGATTGACGCAGCCAAAATCCAGCTATCGATCACAGGGAAAACAGGGGCTTCGCTCACGGTCCTGGCTCCAAGTGACGCCGCCGCCGAAGAGCTGGAAGGAATCGTCAAACAGCTGATGCAGTTTGGACAACAGATGCTTTTGGCACAAATGATGTCGGAAATGGGCAGCAGTGACGATCCGGTGGAGCAGGCGGGAGCAGAGTATGCCCAGCGCATTATCCGGCATATGTTCGAGGTGTTTCAGCCCACGCGTGAAGGCAATAAACTGGTGCTGTCCCAAGAGGCTCAAGCGGGCAACCAAGTGGTGGTGATCGGCGTGTTGGTCGCACTGTTGCTGCCAGCAGTCCAGGCCGCTCGCGAAGCAGCGCGCCGCATGCAGTCGTCAAACAACCTGAAGCAGATTGGACTGGCGATGCACAACTATTACGATACTTACAAACACTTCCCATCGCGCGCGACCTATGCGAAGGACGGTACACCACTGCTCAGCTGGCGAGTGCAGTTGCTGCCATTCCTTGAACAGGGCGAGTTGTACAAGAAGTTTCACTTGGACGAGCCGTGGAACAGCGAGCATAATCGAAAGTTAATCGATCAGATGCCGCCCCTGTATCGCAGCGCCTCGGCAAAACCTTCTAGCAGTCACGCAAGTTACCTGGTCCCGGCCGGCAAGGGTTCGATCTTTGAAGGCCGCGATGGGACCGAGTTCCGAAGTATCACCGACGGGACCTCCAATACAATCCTGGCCATTGAAGTCAATGACGAGACTTCGGTCATTTGGACGAAGCCGGATGATTTTACTTACAACGTGGAAAAACCATTGCTCGGCCTGGGCAGCGCTCACCCGGGTGGTTTTCAGGTCGTATTGGCCGATGGAAGCGTCCACTTTATCTCGGCGGCCGTTGACTCTGAGTTGTTCCTGAGGATGTTAATGATGGCCGACGGACAACGTGTTGATTTTTAGGGCCTAGGGCTGCTGCCGGTGAGGATTCGCTTTGAACGTGCTTACACGACCGCGCCGGTCTGTTCGGCTTCGCGTTCTGCCATGATGACCGGCATACACCAGAATTATATCGGGGCCAATCAGCATCGCACCAAGAACAAGAAACCGCTCCCACATGCAAGGTTTCTGCTGAACCAATCGCAGCGTTTGACTAAGTCAGGGACCCCTACGGGCTTGCCCCGTAGGTGAACGAGTTTTGCCAGCTAAGACGCTGATACCAATACCCACCCCTCTCTCCCCCAACGCCGAAGGCGTTGGGGGTCGAGCCATAGCCAGCCAGACCTCAAAGCACGTTCAACTTCAATCGGCTAAACCGTTTCAACGTTCTAGGATCGAAAAACGATTTCCATGAAATTGCGACTACTGTCCCAGCAAGACGTGCGGCAAACACTCGGTATGGCGCAAGCGATTGAGCTGATGGCGGAGGCGTTCACATCGTTGTCGTCGGGCGCGATCGACGCGCCGGTCCGGACCAGCTTGAGCAACGACGCTGGGACCATGCTCTACAAGCCAGCATCGCTACCGACGCAGCGCATGTTCGGTCTGAAAATCGTCTCGACGTTTCCCGGCAATGCGGCGCAGAAGCTGCCTGTAACGACCGGGCTGATGATCGTCAACGACAGCGCGACGGGGCTACCTGTTGCGCTGATGGATGCGCAGTACTTGACCGCTTTGCGAACGGGCGCGGCGGCCGGATTGGCAACTCGCGTGTTGGCGAACCCCGACACCACCGTGGCCGCTCTGTTCGGGACCGGTGGTCAGGCGGTCTGTCAGCTTCGGGCATTGCTTGCGGTCTTGCCACTCGAGACGGTTTACGTCTTCTCGCGATGTCAGGAGTGGGCTGAGTCGTTCTGCCAAACGCAGGCCACGTTGGTGGGTGACTGTCGGTTGGTGGCGACGGCATCGACGCAAGTTCTTCGCGACTGCGGAGTTATTTCAACCGCGACAACGAGCAAGGTGCCGCTGTTCGCCGATGAGGAACTGAGTGCTGGCACGCACCTGAACGGCATCGGATCGTACACGCCCGCTGCGGCCGAAATTCCTCCGCACACCGTCGCGCGCGCCGAAGTCGTTGTCGATCAACGCGCGGCAGCCTTGAAAGAGGCCGGTGACTTGCTGCAGCCGATCGCGCAAGGCCTACTGCCGGAGGGTTTTGCTCCCGCCGAACTGGGCGAAGTTCTGCTCGGGACACGTGCGGGACGCTCCAACCGAGAACAGACGACGTTTTTCAAGTCGGTCGGGAACGCCGCTCAGGATATCGTCTGCGCGGCGGCCGTGTTGCGTCATGCTGAACAGAATGGCGTCGGCCGCATCGTGGAGCTGTAACGCTGTTGGCGGCAAGGAATGTCGCATCCACGAAGGGTTCTGGACGAGTACCGATTCGGTTTACGAATGGGTGTCTGAACGAGCACGGAACGCTCATCTTGCTGGCCAGACGATCTGGCTCGCCGGACACAGCCTCGGTGCTGCGAAGGCAACTGTTACCGCATTCTGGGCAAAGAGGAAGATTGAGTGAGAAACCTCGACGACGACGGATTCGCCGCCCCGTTCGAGTGCAGATGAGGAGCGCAGTGCAACTGCTGCTTGCGAGATGATTGTATATCTGATGCGTGGCCTGCCGAGTTGCGGTAAGAGTTTCACGGCGCAACGTCTGGCGGGCGAGTACGGTGTGATCTGCGAAACGGACGCATTTTTTTACACCCAAGTGGGCGACGATCGGGCGCGGTATGATTACCACAAGGAGCTGTTATTCCAAGCGAGAGACTGGAATTTCAGCCGGTTCGTCGAGGCCACCAAGGACAATCGCTCACCGATCGTTGTTGACCGTGGTAACGGCAGAAACGCCGAAACGAAACGTTATGCTGTGCATGCCTTAAGCTGTGGTTACGCGGTTGAGCTCAAGGAACCCGATTCCCAGTGGTGGCAGGAGATTCGCGTACTCCTGAAGTACAAAGAAACCACGCGTGACATCCTGTACCGTTGGGCCGACCTGCTGGCCGAAAAGAGCCGCAGCACTCATCGAGTTCCCGCGACGACCGTGCGCGGTTGGATGGACAAATGGAAGCATGACCTGACTCTTGACGATATCCTCAACGTTGCCGATTGAATCAACGGGAACGCTTGCCTCCGCGCGCGATTGACCGGCGCGGCGCTGCGGGCAAGTAACGAGCCGTCGGAGCTAGGAATTCCACGGGTAGGAAAAATGGAAACCGTTCACGGAAATAGGGACACGATCGGCACATTTGGGAAGGGACCACTGATGACCGCTGATAGACGCTGATGGAAAGACGCTCCGTCGAGCTTAACCCCATCGTCTCGAAGCCACCGCCTCCTTGCCAGTCGTGTAAGAGAGCCCAGACACTCAATGACATATTAATGTCCGCTGTCAATGCGTCAGCTGAAGTGTCAACAGCATGTCGCATTGGAAGCAAGGCGTGGATCGAAATCGGCCCGGCAGGGCCGGTACAGCCTCTGCCGGTGTCGTAAGGCACCGGTGTGGTTCAAACCAAAACCGATGAGCCCCGGCAGGGGCGACACAGGAATTGCGACCACCGATGCGTCTGTCTCCGTCTTGGGATCACTTCCTGTTCGCAGCAGATGCGAACTGGTTCTGGTTGCGGTCTACTGTTCAGCCGATCGCACGCTCCAGAACGCTTCAGGATGCGACTGGCGAGCGGCATTCATGTCAGCCTCAATCCTTGCCATCGCCTCGACATCGGTGTAGTAAAGCGCGGCCGGATCGATGCCCTTCCGGTCCAACAAGTCGATGTTCTCTCGCACGGACTTCCAGCTCGCGATACGTGGCAGCACGATGATCCAGACGATCGTGATCACCGAAATGCCCAGGCTCAGTGGAATCAAGCCACGTTTATGACGATCGTGCACCGTCGAGCCTCCTATTTTCGCATCGCCTCGAATGCATGGGGAAATACTTTCTCAAACATCAGCCACACCATCAACAGCGTCAAGCACAAATTGAACGCTTGCCCGACCATGTACAATACAAGCGGCTTGCCACCCTTGAAGTGCTTGGCCAACTCGCGAAAGTCAGTCTCCAGCCCGATGCTCACAAACGCCAAGCAGAAAAACCAGCCGCGGAGGGTCTTGCTGCTGCCTTTGATGACCGTGTCGACCAGTTGTGCCCCGTTGTCCCAACTGGCGTAGAAAATGGAAAAGCAAATCGACGCCCCGATAAACCCAAGAATGAACTTAGGGAACCGCCACCAAATCTCCATCAGGCTAGGCTTCGCTCCACTCTCCTGGCGTTCTACTCGCAGAACCCAGAACATTGCCACACAAAAGGCGACAACGCCAATTAGGATGTTCTGGATCATCTTCACGGTCGCGGCCACTTGCAGAGCGTCGTCACCGAGCATTGCACCAGCGGCTGTAACTGCTCCCGTGGCGTCAATCGTGCCGCCCATCCAGGCCCCTCCAAGCATGTTGCTCATGCCCATTGCCTGAATCGCCATGGGCATCACGACCATCATGATTACCGTGAAGGACAATGACATTCCGATCGCCAGCGACAGCTCCTCCTTTTTCGCCTTGCAGGCCGCTGCCGTTGCGATAGCTGCCGACACACCACAGACGGACATGTCAGCAGAGATCACCATGTTAAGCGACGGTGAACTGATTCGTAGGACTTTTTGGCCAAACCAGAAAGTCGTTACCAGTACAATAGGAGTCACGATCCAGGCGACGAAGATACCGGGAATTCCTAAAGTCAGTAGCCGGCTAAGCAGCACTTCCGCACCAAGTAAGACCAATCCGGTCTTAATGAAAAACTCTGTGCGAATCGCCGGACGGGCCCAATCGGGTGTGCCAACGGTGTTACTGATGAGCAAGCTAATGGCTAGCGCCCAAAGGGCGTAACCAAGATTGTAGTGCTTCACGACTTCCTGGCCAGCAAGCACGTAGGCGATCGTTGCTAGCGCGAATACCAGGCAAAAGCCTCGCGCAAAGGAACGAAAACGTACGCCCATCATGGCCGTACCGGCACCGAATGCGAACAGTCCTGTTGCGAAAACACCAAGCAGTCCTGGAACAATGTTTGTCTTGCCGGGGACGTAAAACGCAGCGATAGGATTGGTCGACCAGGTAACGGGCTTGGCAAGCCACGGTTTCAGCGGATTGGTCAACGCCCCATCATCACTCACTCCCCAGGCGAGTACGACGCCCAAACAAACAGCTAATAAAAAAACACCGAGCCAAACCGCCAACCAGTCTTCCGATTGGTAGAAGTGCTGACTGGACGTCAGCAACGTCTCCTTCCCTACAGCAGAACTGTTGGTGTCGTCTCGTGAATCATCCACGTGTGAGTACCTCATGAAATCAGTGCGATTATTGTGGCCTTCGATTGCGTCTTATGAACGTGTCACCTGAGTTTCACCGTTGGCAATGCCACTCTTCAAGCCGAGTAGGCGGAGTATCGAGCCTTCGCGTGGTGTTGTTTTGGTCTTACGCTTTGTCTCAAAATATTCTGTTACACGGCAGAATAACACGATCTTGCGCCCATTGTGCGGAGCGAAAGGGGACGATGTCGAGTTGTGCGACGAAGTCTGGTGCCGTGTCAATTTGGAAAAGTACGGTGCTGGGCCACACCATCGCCCACGGCGATGCTCAGTGGTGGGGCAGCGTTACTCGCCAAATGGGAATTGCCGCACCACTATTCGGAAATGCAGAACAAGTGCTCTTCACCGCGGATGAACAACTGGTGGCCCACCGGCGCGGGGGTCGCGTCGACCGTTTCGCCTACCGAGTTGGTTGCTACGATCTTCAGCTGGTCGGCATCCTCGATCACGACCGTGGTTCCGCTGCGCCCGGTCAGATAGACGTGTCCGCCCGCGGCGATCGGCGACGCGTACGTACTGCGAATTCCCGGAAGCCGGACGGCCGTGAAGAAGGGCTCGCCGGTTGCCGCATTGACGCAGGAGAGCAGGCCGGTCTTGCCTTTGTAAAAGTAGAGCCGCCCGGAAAACAGGAGCAGCGATCCGATGTCGGGCGTGTCACGATCGATCACCCACTGTACGCTCTTGGTCCCTTCAATGTCTCCCTGTCCGTCCAGTTGGAAAGCACCAAGAAACGAGCCGCGAAAACCGCTGCCAATATATACGAGTTCACCATCCGTAACGGGCGACGCCACCGGACGGACCGTTTGCCCTGCGCACCGCCAGATTTCCTTGCCGGTTTCCAAGTCGTACGCTCGGGCACACGTTTGCCCATTCATGATGACCTGTTTGCGACCCTTGTGTTCGACCACCAGCGGTGTTGCCCAACATGTCGGCTCGTCACGCGGCGTTTTCCAAATGGTCTTGCCCGTGGTCTTATCTAACGCATACAGAAAAGAATCGCCTTCATGGTCCCATGGCACCAGGATCTTATCGCCCTCAAGTGTTGGCGAGCTGCCTTCGCCGAAGCTGTTCCGCGTGTCCATTTTACCAAAGTCGTCTCGTTTCCATTTCAATGTGCCGTCCATCGTGTAGCAGTAAAGGCCGCGTGACCCAAAATGTGCATAGACGTGCTGGCCATCCGTGCATGGAGATGCGGAAGCGAATCCATGCGTCGCATGGACTCCCTGGTGTGGCGTGGCCACTGTGGCCGTCTGTCGCCACAGCAGGTCCCCGCTTTCTCGATCGAAACAGAGGAGTTTGAATTGCAGTGTGGGTAATGTGCCCGCTCGACCACCGCCGCGCCGTTTTCGGCCTTGCGCTGGCACCGCATCCCGACGTGGTGCCGGTCGTTGCTCGACGCCGTTAACGGGAACTGCCGTGGAGACGAAGATTTGGTCGCCCCAAATTACCGGTGAACCCGAACCGCGCCCGGGAATCTTCACTTTCCATTTGACATTCTGTGTGCTGCTCCACTGGGTCGGAGGAGCCCCGTTCGGTGCGGCGGGATTACCGTTCGGCCCGCGCCAATGTCCCCAGTCGTCAGCTCTTGCTTGCATACAAAAAGGGATGAGACAAAGAGCTGAGAGTATCAGTATCTTGCGCATGCGGTTCCTCAATAGATAGTCGGAGCAGAACGTTGTTTTGTAACTTGTCGAACAATCAGATGGATGGCGTAACGCGGCCGTCAACCAATGCGAGTTACCCGGTTGGATCGGGACCGCTTCTCTAGGTGACTGATTCGTTCGTCACATCGGTTCCTACGGTTTCTTGGCCGTGAGCCCGTCCGGTTGCCAGTAGAACGACTCCCAATAGGCTTTGTCGACCGCGTAGACGTCGACCGGATCCGTTTCGCCCAGATCCCGTGGAATGAAACCAAACCGTTGCATCTCGCGAATATAGTGTTCATTGGGCCGAAAACCGGGCATGTCGAATCGCTTGCCCTTCATCAGCAAGTGGTGTCCGACCTGGACCGCTTGGAGCATCTGTTGGTAGAGCGGGTCCTTCTTGTTCTGGAGCACCACCTTCGAGCAGAGTTCCAAGCCACCAGCCTCCTTGGCCAGCGGGGCCAGCAAGACCAGTGACTTCTCGGGACGCGACGCGCGTGTGCCAGCAGTTGACGAAACGTCGGCAGCGCGAACTGCAGAAAACGATACTTCCGTCGGGACAATAGGCGGGCTCGATGTCCTCGTCCGGACCGTCGGTCAATTGCGTCAGCCCGGTGCCGTCGACGTTGATTTCGTAAAGGTGAAAAGGATGTTCGCCTCCCTTGCGATAGGCGAACAGGATCTTTTGCCCATCGTAGTGAAGCTGGGGGTCACGAATTCCACCCTTCATATCTTCCAGCAGTACCGTCAGCTTGCCCGTGCGCAGGTTCATTCGGCACAGCCTTGCTCCTTCGCCGTATCCCCAAAGTACGCCGTCCTCTTTCTTGAAGGCTCGATCAGTTGGCTCGGGCAGGAAGCTCGCATAGTTGCCGAACGTCACATACCAATGATCGCGCCCCGGAACTCGTGTGGCGAAAATGATCTCCTCGCAACCACTCATCGGGCCGTCCAGGAAACGCCTGAGCAAAGGGCCCGGTTCGTACGATGTGACCGGAGAATCGAGCTCGCGTTTTTCCGGAGTGGCGGGCGCGCCGATGGTAGAATCGGCGCACATCAGCCCGAAGAGGAAGAAAGCGATCGACCAACACGGCAGTTCGTGACACAGTGTGGAGCGGGATGGCATGCGGTAGGGACTCCTCGGTTCAGGCGGGACTGGTCTTTTCATTGGGCCTTCTCACGCGACTCGCAATTCTCAATTCGAGTTGGCACACGAAACGGCCGAAGTTCACAGCACTCGCGATTCTATCATCTTTCCCCTGCTTTGTGCAAAGAAAACAAGCCGAGCGTGACCGCCGTTCCGGCCGCAGTTGCGTATTGTCTACCATCGTTTGAAACTCGGCCATCGGCTCGCTCCCGCGCCGGATTCCCTGGTCGGTACTTCGTCATCGAAAGTGAGTCGCTTGCCAGTTCACGGCTATTGGTCGTGAGTGGACCTCCTGATCTGTATCAGCTTAGCCGATTGAAGCAATTTGAACTGGGGAAGGACCCCTACGGGCTTGCCCCGTAGGTGAACGAGTTTGACCAGCTAGAACGCAAGTACCCATAACTCCTCCCCTCTCCGCAATCGCCGAAGGCGGTGGCGGAGAGGGGAGGGAAATGCATCTAGCCCACTAAACTCCTTCCCCAACCGCACAAGACGGTTGGGGTCGATCGATGAACAACCCGACCTCAATGCGGACGGTAACCACTCGCCATCGAACTGGCGGATCGTGAGACAGCGATCATTTGCAACAAAACCGATGAAGTCATGCCAGTTGTTTCACAATCTCTGGCGGATTCGCGCTGCGATATCGACTCTATCAACAGATGGACGAAATGCTTGAACCCCCATTCTCGATCGACAATTCGCCTCGTGCTAAGTAAGGCGATCCCCTAGTACCTTCCCGGGCAAATCCTCCTTGTCAATTTACCAAGACGCTGATGGACGGCGCGCATCAAAACCACAACAATGCTACCAGCTGGCTGCGGAAGTTTGTTCTGCGCGACAGCGGGCTGGCTCGTACAGGTGCGACTGTGCGAACAATTCTTTGGCGATCACCTATTGATGCAGAACGTTGCGCTACCAACGGCAAGGAACTTGTTCTCTTGCGCAGATTTCAGCGACCAACGGGAGCGGGCAATTGCATTCCGAGCGGTAGCTCGTAGTTGGCTGGCGGCCCTGCCGCCCTGTGTTCTTCCTGTTTACTTCTTTTGATAGCGGAGTTTGATTCATGGCTGGTAGGTTAAAGTATGTCACGATCGGCACAGTGCTGGTCGCAGTAGGACTGACATGTTCCATGGCCCAGGCGTACGATACGTACGCAAGTTGCAAGGGTTGTCATCCCTTCAACGGGAGTGGTCCACAAGCGTTCGATCACAACTTGCATCGAAGGACGCTGACAACGGACTGCGCCGCCTGCCATATCACGAACGGCGATCTGCCGTTCATTGGAATCAAGGACCGTACCAAGAACACGGGGTGTGTTGGATGCCACGGACGTTTCGAAGACGACGGTAACGATGTCAAGTCGCCGGGTACGGGTGCCGGCCTGCGGCAGCATCACACTCTGGCAGGCATCACGAGTTGTAAGGGTTGCCATAGTGATGCCGATCCGGCTACGTTTACGCCGGTTGGGGAAAACGTGTTACCACCCTTTTACAGTAAAGGTTTGGCAGCGAATAACGATCCCTGCACGGATAACTTGGACAATGACGGTGATTTGCTGGTCGATGCGGCCGATCCAGATTGCCAACCGCAAAACCAACCGCCGGTCGCGGTTAACGATAGTTACTCGATTGTTCAGGACGGCCTGCTCGATGTGGTTGCCGGCAACGGTGTTCTGGCCAATGATACCGATGCGGATGGGGACACCCTGACAGTTCGTTTGATTGCGTCTCCCCTGCAGGGCACCTTGACCGCTTTTACCGCCGGGGGCGCATTCACCTATATTCCGGCCAGCGGTTACAACGGGCCGGACAGCTTTACTTACGTGGCCAATGACGGGACCGACGATTCCAATGTGGCCACCGTGTCGATTACGGTGACGCCACTCCCCAACCGCCCGCCGGTGGCGCAGAACGATACGTACACAACACAACAGGATGTTGCTCTCGTGGTCGCCGCGCCAGGTGTTTTGGGCAATGACAGTGATGCGGACGGAGATCCCATTACCGCCATACTTGACACGAACGTTGCCAACGGCACACTGTCTTTGAATGGCAGCGGCGGGTTCGATTACATACCGAATGCGGGCTTCTTCGGTGTAGATACATTCAGCTATGTGGCCAACGATGGCACCGATAACTCGAATATCGCGAACGTAACCATCACGGTGACCGAGGCGCCGCCGGCAAACAACCCTCCAGTGGCCCTCGATGATGCGTATACTACTGCCCAAGATGCGACGCTCGACGTACCGCTGCCGGGTGTGTTGAGCAACGACAGCGACGCCGACAACGACCCGCTGACTGCGGTCGTATCGACCAACGTTGCGCACGGTTCGCTGAATCTTCGCGCTGACGGGTCGTTTGCCTATGTGCCTTCACCAGGGTACTTCGGCACGGACAGTTTCGCATACGTTGCCAACGATGGTACGGACGATTCAAACGTCGCGACGGTGACGATCACGATTACCGAAGCGCCCCCGAACAACGAACCGCCGGTGGCTCGGGACGACGCCTATACGGTGGGACAGGATACGCTGCTCGACGTACCGGCGCCCGGTGTACTGGGCAATGACACGGATCCAAACAGTGATCCACTGACCTCCAGACTCATTGCGGACGGGACGAATGGCTCGGCCGTGGTAAATGCTGACGGATCCATTGGCTATCTGCCTAACCCCGGTTTCACCGGTCAGGATACGTTTATCTACGTAGCCAATGACGGCCAACTCGATTCAAACCAGGCAACCGTGACCATCACCGTGACGGCGGCACCGGTCAACCAGGCACCGATCGCGTCGAATGATGCTTACAGCACTGATACGGAAACTCCGTTGCAAGTTCCGGCGCCAGGCATCCTTGGAAATGATCTCGACCCGGACGGCGATCCCATCACCGCCAGGCTGGACGGCGACGTCAGTAACGGAACATTGACGCTCAATATGGATGGATCCTTCGAGTACCTGCCAGCAGCTGGGTTTGTCGGTATCGATTCCTTCACCTACGTGGCTAACGATGGCTCGCTCGATTCGAACATCGCCACCGTGGCGATCACGGTCACCGAACCGCCTCAGCCTGGGGCCGTCGATCTGGATATCGTCAAGTTCAAGGTCACCAAGAAGGTGAAGCTTGTGGTCACGGATGATGAGGACGATGATGATGGCGACGATGAAGATGGCGACGACGAGCAATCGAATGTGGAGATTCGCCTGCTCGTGGTCAATCCCGGCACGGACATGGGCGAGCGCCCGGCGATGGTGGTCGGCGTTCAAGCCGGCATCGAAGTCTACGCGGAAATCGTGATGGTCTTTGCGGAACCGGGTGGGAAGGGCATGTTTGCGTTCCCAGCCTTCACGCCGACCATGCCTGGCAAGATCAAATGGACCGTGACGATCGACGACGATGATTCCGACATCGACGAGGCGAAAGCCAAGACGAAGGTCGAACTGCAGGACGACGACGATCACGACGATGACCACGACGGCGATGACGATGATGACCACGACGGCGATGACGATGACGACGATGACGATGATGACCACGATGACGACAAAAAGAAGGACGAGGACTAGCGCGAGTATCGCTCGCAAGCTTGGATTCTGGCACTGAGCGCCAGAAGGCCACGTTGGCCGAAGTCCTTCAATGAAGCGATGTGCGCACGGTGCCCACATCGTACACAGTAGAACTCCAGTACCGCGCGGTTGGCGTGACCATGCTTGGCCCTGTCTAATTTGGGCCGAGCATGAAAACGGCAACCGCGTTGGTATTTCTTGCAGACAACCGCGTCTTGAGGTTTGGTTGGCTTTGGACCGGCCCCCACCGTCTTCGGCGGTGGGGGAGACGGGGAGAGTTATTGGTATTGGCATCTTAGCTGGCAAAACTCGTTCACCTACGAGGCAAGCCTGGCCTGTTGAAACGGTGGGTGTTTGGTGAGTCTCGCAGCAAACATCAGGTGTCGCAGCGCACTTCTCCGGCGCGAATGCCACGGAGGGCCAACACAGCCCTTGCCGGGGTCGTCAGACCCCAGAACTTGGCAACTCGCAGCCCAAAAAAGCCCCGGAGGGGCGATACAGGCAGCACCGATCGCGTTTCCTGTGTCGCCCCTGCTGGGGCTTGCCGGTTCTGGCGCGAACTGCACCGGTGCCTCACGGCACCGGCAGAGGCTATGCCGGCCCTCCGGGCCTAATTCGCTTCATGGCTTCCTCCTGTTGTGACTCGGTTCCGGCGCTTCTGCTGAGCCCTTGGCGGGCTCAGCTACGAACTTTTTTTGGCCCCGAGGGCCTAAAAAAACGAAGCCCCATTCCTGGAACCGGCAGGTATCCTCGAGCAATAGACACTACCGATCAATAGACCCAAGGAATGAACCGGTACTTGACCTTCTTGCAGTACTCGACGTACTCGGGGTCCTTGCGCAGGAATTGTTCTTCGGTGATCGCACGCAGGAAGTAGATGCTGC
This sequence comes from Planctomycetota bacterium, assembly GCA_024277285.1. Next base: position 2,060 of record JAJRVM010000246.1, on the reverse strand, counting down.
CCCAAGCCAGTAATCCGAATAGTGTCTTGGCACAGACGATCGTGTGAGTACCCCAAGAAAAATCGGCCGCCTGCGTGTTGGCGAAAAATAGCGGCATCAACGTCATCAGCCAGAACAGGTTCTTGGCAATGTAACCGGGGTGTCGCACAATCGCATACGGGCCAGTCGTGACGATGCCGCGGTTGGTAAGGTTGCTGGCTTTGGTGAACAGGAACAGCGACGAGGATATTAACCCTAGCAAGGCCAACGCCGCCAAACCACGTAGGATCCAGGTCATTGGCGTACTCAAGTCGCCTTGGAACAGAATGCGGACATCATAATTCGACGCGCCCAGGATGCTGATCGTGACCATGTTGAACGGTGCGTAGCAGGCGATACAGACCAGAATACGGAATACGTTGGTCTCCGCATAGCGTAGCCGGTTCCGCATGAATCCAGCTTCGGTTGTGTACCCAACGAAGAACAACGACGAGTCCAACAGGAAGATGCTCGATACGAACAGCAGAAACCACAACTCCCAGGCATCGAGTCCGGTGGGTTCAAAATTGAACCGGAACTGGAGCATCGAAATATGTCCCAGTTCCAGCATGACGGAATGCAGCATGAGTGGTCCATAGACCACCTTGATCAGGAGGAACATCAACGCGTTCGTCTCGCGGTAGTCGGGTTTCCCGTGACGCCATTGCGGCTTGAGTGTGCCGCCAAAAACCGTACGCACCACGCGCCATAACCAACCCAGAATCAACAGATTCTTCGAGGTCCAGAGCGACCTGGGACGCACGAGTATGAGAAAGATGGGCGCCAGCACGACATATGCGGCGAATAGATAGCGGTAAACCTGTCCTCCGGTGACCCCCTTGAACGAAATGCTCAGCAGCGTAGTGAACCAGGGATTGAGTGTGAAAAACAAAAGCAAGCAACCGTAGATGGCTACCGATCCAGCATAATGCTTCAGCACCTGGAGGACCGAAGCGCGCGGCAGACGCTCGTCCAGAAACGCGAGGTTGTACTGCTCGTTGAATTCCCTTTGACTCAGAGTTGCCGATGAGCTGTTCGGCGCAGCGGGCGCAGACGCGGGATCCTGAGACGACGAACCATTCTCGGCCGACGAACAACCTTCGGGTTGCTCGTCGCCTGGTGCATTCCCATCACGCCGTTCGGAAAAAGGATCGGTCATAGTTGTCTCGTGTCACAGTTGTCTCGTGGCTGGGGCGGCTGTTTATCGCGTGACCGATTCGCTCGAGCCTGCGCTGCGCCGTTCAATTTCAAGCAGATGGAACACGGTGTCGCCACGCTTGCTAGACAGCATGAGATCCGCACCGCGCGGGCCACCGTGGCGCATGGCGGCATCGTGAACCGTGACGGTTGTTTCACGCCAGTGCCCGCTGCCGGTGTTGGTCACGGCCAGTGCTTCTTTTATGCCTGTCGTCGTGTGATAACTCAAAGTCCACGAACTCGCTGCTTCGTCAAGGTAGATGACGCGGAGCAGCAAGGTGCTGCCAGCGCGCTCTTTGCAGAACTGATCGGCAAGGCGAAAGTACATCGTATCCTTCTCGGCCGCAACGTCAAAGCCCCGCGCGAAACGACCGTAAACGCTCTGCCAGGGCCCCTTGTGCCACCACCCGATACTGCTGGCGTCCGGGTCGATCAGCGTCAAGAAACGATGGTAATTGCCTGGCAGTATATCCCAGCCGACGTCGTTGTAATCGTTGCTGCGTCGATTCAGCATAACGCCGCCCATGGCTTTGCCTGGATCGCCCTGATAGGCGCCGCGGAGTTGAAACGCTTTGGCGATCTTCAGATAACGGTCACGGTTCATCGCGGACGTGACGCTTTTTTGCCCGAGGTTTCGCTCGATGAGCTCAAAGAATGCAACGACCACCTGATCGGAAGACGTTCCACCGCGCGCTGTTTTTTGCCCGTAATCTTCTTTGCCCTTCTCTCCCGTTGCGCTCATGGACGACGCGTCTGGTGGTGCTCCTTGGGGGCAAAGAAAATGATGGGCAAAAAAGAACAGAACGGTCCATGCCCTTCTTGCCCGTGGCATTGCTGCCCTCGGC
>JAJRVM010000245.1 GCA_024277285.1 Planctomycetota bacterium | reverse complement strand
TGGTGAATCAGTTTGCATGGCTAGCCGGGGCACCGCCGAAAATGCCCCCTCTCTCCCGCGTCTGCCGCCTCCGGCGGCAGACGCGGGAGAGAGGGGGGAAATCATCTCGATTGCGATCTAGCTTGGCAAACTGATTCACCTGCCTGACAAGCAGGCAGGGGCCTTAAGGCCAATGACCTATTACTTAGAAACATGTTACGGGTTTTGGTTCAGATAAAGTGGCCACGAGATAGGATGCTCATGCAGCTCAGGTTAGTCACATACAATATTCACAAGGGAATTGGCGGTATCGACCGCCACTACCGGCCGCAGCGTGTGATCGAGGCAATTCGGCATTGTTCTCCCGATATCGTGTTTCTGCAGGAGGTGGATGACGGCGTTCCACGCTCGCACCGAGACCGGCAAGTTGACATGTTGGGCGACGCGCTCGAGTTACCGCATCGTGCCTTTCAGGCGAATGTTAAATTAAAACGGGGGCACTACGGAAATGCCATACTGAGCCGGTTCCCGTTGACCGACGTCCACAACCTTGACCTGTCTATCCCGCTGAAGAAACGCCGCCGGGCACTGGTAGCGCATTGCCGCGTGAAGCAAGGCTCGCATACGCGGACCCTGCTGTTGTTTAATGTCCATCTTGGCCTTGCCGGCTTCGAGCGAACAATTCAGCTGAAACGAGTGTTGGCATCCAAACCGCTGCAGCACACTCGTCCCGATACGGGTGTGATCGTGGCCGGCGACTACAACGACGTATGGGGTTCGTTGGGTGGCCGCGTGCTGGAGCCGGCAGGTTTCGCTGCCGCGTGCATGCGCCGGCGCACCTTTCCGGCGGTCCTTCCCATGCGGCCCCTCGACCGCGTCTATTTCCGCGGGCTACTGGAACTGGACCATAGCTTCGCATCGCGCACGGCCGTTGCCCGCCAGGCCTCGGATCACTTGCCGCTGGTCGCCGTCTTTCGGATCCCCCGGTTGCCGTAGCATGAAGTGAGCGCTGCTCGTCGCTGCTCGTCGTTGGGCGTCTTGCCCGCAGTGGATGTATACCTCGCTCATGCGAGTCGCAGCTGCAGCAGTGTGATTTCGGGTGGGCAATTGAAGCGGAGCGTATGGACTCCGGAAAGCCCGCGGCTGACGTGCATCAGCGTCGGCGGCACATGGAACAGTCCGGACGCGTAGTGAACGCCGTAACGACTTGGGCAGACAACCGGTCCAATCACGGGAAAGCGGATTTGGCCACCGTGCGTGTGGCCGGCCAGCAGCAAATCGAATCCCTGCCGCCGCGCCCATTGGATCGTATCGGGTGCGTGGGACAGAAGAATCGAGAAGGGGCGTTGCGTGTCGTCAGCATCGGGAATCGGCGGCGGCGGAGGGAACCAAGGGCATTCATTGCCTGCCAACAGGACATCGACGCCACGAATTCGAGTTCGTATCTTACGACTCCCCAAGTCGACGATGCCGCAGTCGACCAGAGTTTGTCGCAAGGCCCCAGGATCTGCCAGACGTTGATCGTGGTTGCCTAGGATCGCGTAGACGCCGTGGTGGCTGGTCAAACGCCCGAGCGTGATGGGGAGCCACTCGATGCAGGCAGCGCGATCGATCAGGTCGCCGGTGATGGCCACGATGTCGGGTTGCCATGCATTAACGCGGTCGATTGCGACGTCAAAGAACTCGCGTTTCAGCTGGCCGGTCATGTGCAAGTCGGTCAGCTGTGCAATGCGCAGGCCGTCGAGCTCAGGTGGCAATCGGCGTAGCGCGATGGTCTTGCTGTGGAGATGCACGTGAAGAATCTGATTACCCGGAATGCGGCTTTGCCAATGCGTGCGTCGATCGCCCGTCGGTCGGCCGCCGAGGAGCGTTTCCATGTCCACGATTTCAGTTTCATTGGAAAGCAATGCGCCGCGATCGGCCTTTGTTAGCCATCGCAGTAACCACGCCACAACGACATAGGCCAGCATGCAGCCGCAAACGATCCACCAGATGCGCAGCGCCAGAGGAATGGGAACGATCGAAGCGGTCAGCCACACTCGACCTTGCGACGACAACCACACCAGCGGCGGCAGCAGAGAAACGAGCATCGCCAGAACGACGAATTTCTCGGTCTTCTGCACCAGCCTCGAAGGTATTCCACTCGCGTGGAGACGGTTGTAGATCCACGTCCACAGCGCCACCTGCCCGGCCAGTCCAGCAAACGCGGCCAATATTCGGAACAACGGAAGAAGTGAATCCATGCTGACCTGCGAAGAATAGGAGCGGTGGCCCACACGGGCTCGAAGACTTGCCGGACCATGGTCTTGCAACCATCGCCCAAGAACCGCTACGCGGTGGAAGCGTTCGCGTAGACATCAAGAATCGTCTCGACGGTTTCCAGCATTTGATCGAGGCGAAATGGCTTGTAAAGAATGGCCTTGGGATGCAGACCGGCACGGCGTGCATTTACGATAGAATGACCGGGGTCCCAACCGAAACTGGACATGAGGATCAAAGGCACTCGATTCATGATTTTCATCAGCTGGACCAGCAATTCATAGCCGGTCATGTCAGGCAGCCGAATGTCGGCGATGATCAGGTCGTAGGGGCCACGGTAACGCACCATCAATAACGCCTCTTCTCCAGCATGAGCCGTCTCGACCTCGCAATGGTAGCGGTCCAGCCGCAAATGCGCATCGTTGCGCACGGTCTCGTCGGCGTCGACCACCAGAACACGGCGGTTGGCCAGTTTCGGCCGTCCCTCGCGTTTGGCAATTGCCGGAACCGCTTCGGCCGGTGCCATTTTCTGACCGATCTGCTGAATGCTCTGCTTAATGTCGCGCGCGTGGCGCAGAATGGCTCGTAAGCGCCGCACCACGTCGGCGGCTTGTTCGGTACCCGCGCCGGCGGCTTGATCGCCATCTTTGCCGGTACGTTTGCCGGCATAACGCTCCATGAGGTTCACCGCATCGTTCAGAATCTCGTCGACTGGCAACGCCACGGCGCTGTGAATGGCCTCGACACTTTGCTGCGCAGCGTTGGTCTTTTGCGCGACCAGCAACTCTAATGTATTCAAGGCAACGGCGACGTTGCGCGAGAAAATCTCCAGGAACTGAAGGTCACTCTCGCTGAACCCACGCGGCTCGGGACTCTCCACGTTAAACGTACCAATAACCTGATCGTTCCAGATCAACGGCACGGTCAAGGAACTCTTGGCACCCGCGAAGGCTTCAAGATACAATCGGTCCTCGCTGGTGTCCTCGCACAAGTAGCTCTTTCCGGTTGCAGCCACAAAGCCGGTCACGCCGTTGTCGCGTGCGCGTGCGAAAAGAGGGCGCCCAGCGGCACCGTCGGTTAGCCCTTCCGAAAGCAACGGCGCCAGCACAAGCGACTCCTGGTCAAGGAGCCGAATCTCAATCACATCAAAATCCAACAGGTGACGCGTGTAGTGGAGGATATTGGCCTTGAGCAATTCAACGCGTTCTTCGACTTCCATCTGAAAGACTTCGTCCGGCGTCAAATTGGTCAACTCGACGCCCGCTTTGTGAATGGCCGCCAACTTTTGCTGCTGTAGTTTCTCTTTGGTGATGTCGCGAATTGTCACGATTAGGTTGAGTGATTGTTCTCCGGCGTGCTGAATCGGGGCAGCATGAACTTCGTAGAACTGGTTTTCGCCGAGCCGCAATGTCGAGCTACTGGCATGTCCGGTTGCGAGTGCCGTGTGAAACGGACAGAAATCGGGCCCCAGAATCTCCGGGTTTCCCAGCACGCCGTAAAAGTTTTCGCCAACGACGTCACCGTCACCACACCATTGACGAAATCGGGGATTCCCCCAAATGACAGCATTGTCAGGGTCCAGGACACAGACGCCATCTGGCATGCCAGCCAGGATTTGCTCGTTCTGCATCAATCGGCCGACTTGCAATGACTCGTTCAGGTGAGGGGCCAGGACATAGATTCCGGCAAATTCTTCGCCTGCGATTCGTGCAAACGCGCGCAGTGGATCCCGCTCGATAACAACGCAATAACTCGCATGCAGTTCGTTGGGAATGCACCGAGCCGCGTCGTCACAGTCGCAGATACAGAGAATTTTGGGTTTCTCATTCAATCCCAAAACTCCTCAAAAAGAATTGCCCCACCTGAACAAATTATAAGTCGAGCACGGCTGGACAACAACCGCCGTGATCGTGCCGCTATTAAAACACGTAACACTTCACCCAAATGAAGTAGCTGAAGAGGTCGGTAGGCGGCGAAAGCTCGGCAAGTTGCAAACACGGCCCGATAGGCAAACTCGCTTTGCCAGTCCAGCCCGTTCTACCCGCCTTCCGACCGAAAGCCCCTCAACTTCAGATGGCTAAATATATACTAAAATACATCGGTCCGCGCTGCAGCATAAATCCACTGCCCCTTGCCACCGCTTTATTTTCCCTAACCGGGTCTCCCGTTTCCCTGACCTCATATTGAGACTCAACCACAACACCCAAGAGGTGCCGCAGGGCCCCGCCAGCCAACGACGAGCTACCGCTCGGACTGCACTGGCCCACTCCCGTTGGTCGCTGGAATTTGCGCAAGAGGACAAGTTTCTTGCCGTTAGTAGCCCAGCGTTATCACCGATACGTCCTCGGAAAGGCGTGACGGGTCAGCCCCACGGTGAATGCTGCGACACAGCTTAGCCGCCACAATCGACTTGTCCATAGTCCCAGACCGGACGTTCGTGTCTCCTCAGCCCCCCACAACAACGAATACCGGAAATACTATTGTGATTTGCCCGTTTTCGAGCCGTCGCGCTGCGGTTTACCGATATTTTTTTTCGACCGATTCGCCAATCGCGTCCGCTTGCGTCTCGGTTTCTGCCGTCAAGCGAGTGTTATCGGCCGGTGGTCACAAGACGCTACCGGCACCCATCCTGCAGACGGGCTTGGCGCGGCGCCTGCGGTGACGCGAATACGGTTCATACAAGCGTTCCAACTGGAGCAGACCGCAATTGGCAGCTGCAATAGCGGAAAGGGGGGCGAGCGAGTCGATATTACTCCAAGGGGTACTCGCGTTGTGGACTCTTGTTGCGGTGGACTGACACTCCGGATCCGCTCCCGGTGCGGCCACCATGGCAAAACTGCCACAGCGTTGCCGGCGGGCGGCACGATGGTTCCGTCGACGTTGAACGACCACGTGCAGCGTTTCTGGTTGCAGCATCTTGAGTTGCAGCGTCTTGAGTAATGGGAGACGAAGGAAATGTGGCGATCGCTCTTTCTGGCTACCGGTATCGTGTTGTGCATACTTGGCGGTGAGTGCTTGATCATGGAGAAGGCGGTCTTGGCGGACAACAGCAGCGCGCCGCCGATGGAAACGGCGGCGTACTTTACCGCCGACGCTCAGCCTTCCAGCAAGGAAATAAAACCCCCGGAATGGGCGCCATGGAGCCTACTCTCGGGCGGTGCCGTGATCATCCTCTATTCATACTCTATCCCGCGCCGAAACAGCTGATTCGCGGGGCAACCCTGATTATTTGCCTGCTCAGGTAATGCTGCGTTGGTGATCGCATTGCTTTGGCATTCCTGATAGCGGTTGCTTGACGCTCGAACCAAACGCGATCAGAATCGTACAGAAACAGCCGGCCGTGGCACGCAAGTTGAACCACGATTTGCCGGCGCGATCGCGCTGCTGCAGTGTTAGTTGTGGCGGTGGTTCTTGATTGCCGTTCGCGAAGACGTTGGTTCGAGTCGGATTGACCAGCAATACTCTCATTCATGCCCCGAACGACGATGGCGGTTTTCGCACGAACCATCTCTCGGCACGCGACTCGGACAACGAGTCGGTCTAGGCCAACGCTTGCGTAAGCTGTACGTGCTTGAGCCGAATAGGTACGAGCTGCAGGTGGCGGGGATTCTGGACATCCTTGGCCCCGTGGGGTGTTTCGCATGACCCGAAATCAAAAACTGCTGCTCGCCCTCGTATTGCTTGTCGTGGGAGCAGCCAGTTCCCCATTGATTTACCATTGGGGCACGCGTTGGCTCTGTCAACACTGGTTGAGCAAGGCGCAGGTAGCCATGGAGCGAATGGACTATGCGCGGGCCGAGTTCTATGCGGCGCGCATACTGGCGCAGGAACCCAACCAGGTCGCACGCATTTTAGCTGGCGAAGCGGCAATGCTGCAGGGACACGACGCACAGGCGATCAAGTATTTTGCACCGATGTGTGAGGGGACGGATGCGGATGCAATCGCGGCAATCGCCACCTCGGCTGAACTGCAACAGCGGGCAGGTAATGGCGAAGAGGCTGAACGGCTCTATCGACTGGCGCTACAACTCGCCCCAGACCAAGTGTATGCGAAACATGGACTGGCACTGCTCTTGAGCCTGCAAGGACGGCGACGCGAGTCAATTCCGTTCCTTTTCGACCTGCTGCGCGAAGGTGAAGCTACGACCGATGAACTGCTGCTGCTGGGCAACCCGCGTGCTTTGATCCAAGGCGATCAAGTAGATCGGTTTATTGAGTCTGATCCAGACAATCCCATGTGGTGGCTTGCCCAAGCACAGCTCGATTTTCGCAACAGTCTGAGTGATCGTGCTTTGGAGTTGTTCCGCAAAGTCGTTGACGCAATGCCGCTGTTTCCAGATGGCCAGGCCGGATTGGGGTTGGCATTGCTCGACACAGACTCACCAGATCCGTTTTGGAAATGGTACGAACAAGCACCGTCGGAAGCACAAGCGCACCCCGATTATTGGATCGCGTTGGGCTTGTGGGCTCAGCGTCACCAGCAGCAGCGGGCCGCAATCCGGTGTTTTTGGGAAGCGTTGCGCCGCGCGCCGACGTATCGGCTGGCGAGTTATCAGCTGTCGGTGGCATTGCAGGCCGATGGCAAACCGGAACGGGCCAAGCCGTTTGCTCAACAAGCAGTGAAGCTGCGCAAGTTGATCGACACGATGGACCAACTGTTCACCACGCGGCGCAACGACATTACGACCATGCAAAAGGCGGCGCGCCAGTTGCGCAATTTGGGACGTTACTGGGAAGCGATGGGTTGGCATCGCATCGTGCTGACCCAGGCCCCGAACAATTCCATATCGAGAATGGCGGTTTCCAACTTGCGCGCAAAACTTCGCGCGGACGTGCCTCGCGTCGCAAGCGATTTCCAACCTGCGCTGCATGTCGATTTTTCGATGTACCCAAAACCGGACATTCCCCGCGCGTCCGCGGCGCGAACGAAACTGGCAAGCGAGCCACAGGCCAATACCGCGATTCGGTTCGCCGATGTGACGCGAGCGTCCGGTCTGGATTTCGTCTATTTCAACGGCGACGACCCGAAGACGCTGGGGCGACGCATGTTTGAATTCACCGGCGGTGGCGTGGCCGTGCTTGACTATGACCTGGACGATTGGCCGGATCTCTACTTTACTCAAGGAGGTCACTGGCCGTTACGCGAAGGAGACCCGGTGCTTCGCGATCGCTTGTATCGCAACCTGGGAAACGGGCGTTTTCAAGATGTGACGCTGTTGGCGGGGCTTGGAAATGAACGTTTTTCGCAGGGCGTTGCCGCCGGTGACTTCAACGAGGATGGATATCCCGATCTGCTGATAGGCAATGTCGGACCGAATCGACTGTACCGAAACAACGGTGACGGCACGTTCACCGAGGTTACTCAAGCCGGTATTACCGAAGGGGACTTGTGGACGACCAGTTGCTTGATTGCGGACCTGAGCGGTGACGGCTTGGCGGACCTGTTTGAGGTGAATTACCTTGCCGGAAACACCGCCGAATTGATGTGTCGTCGCACCTGCTCGCCCGCTCAGTTCCCCGCCCAGGCCGATCGATTCTTTCTAAACCAGGGAGATGGGACGTTCGTTGAGCGAACGCAAGAGGCCGGATTTACCGGCGAAGATGGCAAAGGGCTTGCCGTATCGGCATTCGACTTTAACGACTCGGGCCAACTGAGCCTGTTTGTTTCAAATGACACCACAGCGAATTTTTTCTATATCAACGACCAGCCACGTGACGCCGTGCCACAGTTTACCGAGTCGGCCATGGTGCGTGGATTGGCGTTCGACCGAGAAGGCCAGGCGCAAGCCTGCATGGGAATCGGCGTGAATGATCCTAATGCGGATGGATTACTGGATGTCTTCATCGCCAACTTTCATCGCGAGTTTAACGTACTGTACGAACAAATGCCCGGCGGGTTCTTTGCGGATGTCTCACGCGAACGAGGGCTAGCTGAACCGAGCTACCAGTTGCTGACGTTTGGCACCGAGTTCATGGACATGGACCTGGACGGCGACCCCGATATTATCGCCACGAATGGACACGTTGACGACTTTCGCGCCGAAGGCTCGCCCTACCATATGCCGCCTACTGTTTTTGATAATCTAGGTGGACATTTCGCCGAATTGAGCAAGTCATGCGGTCCTTTTTTTGAGGGCACTTATCTGGGCCGTGGACTGGCTGTACTCGATTGGAATCGCGACGGCAGAAGCGACTGGACCGTCTCGCATCTCGACTCGCCGGCGGCGATCCTCGAAAACCGCACCCAGCCGCATGGACATTACCTGGGGATTACGCTGGTTGGGACTGCCTCGCAACGCGACGCCGCCGGTGCTACGTGTTGGGTAACCGTTGGCAAGCGGACCATTATGCAACAGCTGATCGGTGGGGGCGGATACTTGTCGACCAACGAAAAACTGCTCCTCTTCGGACTCGCCGGGGCTACCAAGGCAGACAAGGTGGAAATCAAATGGCCCGCTGGCACGCGTCAAGCGTTTCGGAACGTCGCCGGCGATCAGGTCTACCGCTTCATCGAAGGCCAGACACAACTGCATCGGCTTCCAAGAGATTGACCGGCCACGATGGCAACCTCAATAGTGGATCGCGAAGAGCCGGGGACTGGGCTGGCCAGTCGGCCTCCCTGGGCGAACCGCTGTTGCAGAATATCCTCTGTCGATTGGGCACGAGGGGGCGCCGGCTGTTCAACAGCCGGTAACGGTTCATGGCGGACGTGACACTTTTTGGCCCGAGCTTTCGCTCGATGAGCTCAAAGCATGGCAAACGGCCACCTGATCGGAAGACGTTCCACCGAGCGCTGTTTTTTGCCCGTAATCTTCTTTGCCCCCCTTCTCTCCCGTTGCGCTCATGGACGACGCGTCTGGTGGTGCTCCTTGGAGGGCAAAGAAAATGATGGGCAAAAAAGAACAGAACGGTCCATGTCCTTCTTGCCCGTGCATTGCTGCCCTCGGCTGCTAGATGCTTGCGCGCGG
>JAJRVM010000244.1 GCA_024277285.1 Planctomycetota bacterium | reverse complement strand
TCCCCGGTTTTGAACCACCTGACCCCTATCTGCTATACTCCTTCTGAGTAAGGCGTCCCCGCCCGTCGCGGCGCCGCCAAACTTCAACGCACGATCTATGCCTGCACCTCCTGTGCCTCCATAGATCGCAATTCGTTATGCCCACTGAAATCGAATGCCAATTCCTGATTCCGAACGGGCTGTAGTCGCGGCCGAAAAGGTTCGCGATTACTTACTGAACCTCGACTATCCCGATGGGGGATCGAAGGCCGTTTGGTTTCACTCACTTGGCTATGCTCGGGACGATTGGGAGCAACTCGCCGACGATTTGCTTGAAATTGCGAGGCACTGCAAAGACTTCGATGTCGAAACCACGCCATTTGGTGTAAAATACAAGGCGAAGGGGCATGTTGGGTGGCCTGGGCGCCGTCCTGGCTTCGTTTTGACCGTGTGGATCCTTGAGGACGATGATCCACCCCGTCTCGTTACTGCTTACCCGGAAGATATGCGATGATCACCGAACACTCGTTGGTCGTTTTGGATTGTGATCCGCCACACGACAAATTGCACCGCGGTGATGTCGGCACCGTCGTTCATGTCTACAAGGGCGGCAAGGGATACGAAATCGAGTTTGTCGACGGAGGCGGTCACACAGTTGCACTGATCACTGTTGCGGCGGGGGACGTCCGACCGATCAAGGCCGGAGAGTTGCTTCACGCAAGACCTACAGCGTAGGGCATAACAAGGCGTTGCTAGGTCCCGACTTATCTGACCGAGTTTGTCCCGGATTAGGTGTCTGACAATTTGGCTAATCTGCAGGCTTGACGCCGTTTGGGGACACCCGGGAGTCGGCCTCCCTGGGCGAACCGCTGCTGCAGAATATGGCCAAAACGGAGGCAGGCGTCGTTTTTCGCAGGCGTCGTTTTTCCCGGTCACTACCTCTCGGAGCGCGCATTGCGAACCGTGCCAATTGGGACGGGAGGTGTTGGAATTCCTCGCGTGGGTAACACTCTGTCAAAAACAGCGACCTCGTCGATCTTGCCTTCAAAGTTAAACCGACCGTCACTCCGTCCACCGACATAAACCAAACTATTTTCCGGCCGAGTGATTGTCGCCGCCGCATCAATCTCCGGTTCCAGATCACCATCGAGGTAGACGCGAACATGGGAACCATCGCGCACCATGGCGACATGATACCAGGTTTTAAGTTCCAGCTCCGTCGTGCCCGCCAACAGTTCCCGTTTCGTGTCCCCGTTGTAGAAAATCAATTTGCCTCGACTCGCCGCATTGCCGCCGATGCCCAAGTGGTCACCTTCGGAGGATCCGTCTTCGCCTCGAGAAAACAGATAACCGGTAACCGGTCTGCCGTTGTGCGGCATGGCGTTATAGAACCAGAAGCTGACAGTGTATCGGGCTCCTAGATCGGGCAACTTCGCATCCATGCGGCCACCGGCGAATTGTACGGCGCGGTTTCCCCGTTCGGTCGTAATGAACGCGTCACCTCCGGGGCCGGGTAGAAAAAGCGCACAGCCCGGTTCCAGCTGAGCATCGTGCCCACTACCGCTGACGTCCACCACGCGGTCTCCGCTGTGCGGATCCATCGACCAGTAGGCACAGGGCTTGGCTGCCAGTGTTCGCTCGGCATAGCTTCCCAGCGTTCTCTTGGGCGTGCGTCGCGGCGTGCCAGAGATGTCCTCCAACAAGCCGAGTATCGTCGCAACGATCTTGGGCTCCGCGTCCACCTCCAACCCAGCCGTTCGAGCCGGCCAGGTCGTGTAACCACCCAGGTAATGCTGTTCGGGCGGCGGAATATAGCCGCTAGCGCCGTTAGCCAACTCAATGTTCATCGTTGGCTGAAGTGGGCTTTGCAGTTTGAGCTTCAGGCCAGTGATGCCGTAGACTTCGTTGGGCATCGCGGTGATGCCGAACTCGCCAACACGAATCGCCTGGAGTTTGATTTCTTGCTCGGGATTGTCGCGAATCCAAAAAACTTCATCAGCAAGGACTTTAGCCCGAACTCCGCCTGTAGTAATCGCGCCATCCCGCACGCGTTTGGCCCATGCGAGCCGGTTCTCATCAGGCAAGCGTCGGCGCAGTAGTAGTTTCTCCTCCGCCATGGCGAGCGTGAGATGGCTCCGGTACGCGATGTTTTTTTCCGTATTCAGGACCAGCTGGGCCAGCTCCTGACAATAACGCTGAAAGCCGTCCGGTTTGCCGTGAAAGGGATCGTCCTTCTGAGATCGGCTGTAGTCCATGAAGTGGAGATCGCCACTGGTTCCCTGCGACATAAGCGCAACGAAATGAGGGTTTTTCTGCGTGCCACGTTTTGTTTCCAGATTCTGGCATACTCTTCCGGTAAAGTCGGAGCTCAACCCGGAGCTGCCAAAATAGTGCATGGAGAAGTTGCCAAAAACAGCGAGAGGATTACCTTCACGGTCCCGCACGGAGAGGACGGTGAGGTCAGGATCTTTCGGGCCCGCGGGTCCCGCAGTATTCGGGTTGTTGTGCCCAGGATGCATCATGGCGCGGACCGAAATCTGGCCATAAGGGTCCGTGGGCATCTTGTTCGGCAGGTAGATCCATCGCCTTGTGTTGGTATAGTGCCCGGCATCGGCCACGCCCCAACCCGCTTGAGCTGGTTGGAGGTTATCCAATGCCAACTTGATACTCTGGGCAACCTTCGCGGTCAAGAAGCTAGGATATTTGGGATCGGCCGGGCAGCCCAACGCCCGCATCGCCGCCGGTGCCGAGTGCGTATGCGTTGCCGAAATGAGAATGCGATTTTCGGGAATGCTGGTCTCCCGAGCGACGATGGTCTTGGCCTGATCGCACAGCTGGCGATCCATCATGCAGGTATCGACGACGCAAAGTGCGACGCGTTCGTCACCACTCTGCAGAACAAGGCTGCGCGCGTAAAGTGACTGAGTAACCTTGGATGCACGCCGCAGCGAAAAGCCACCGTTTGTGATCGCGGGGAGGTCTGGAGGGTCGATGTTCACTGCCGCCGCACCGGCGTGGAAATCAGGACCCGTGTCCGACGTTTCGGCACGAATCGAAGTGGCGGTCACAAGTATCAACAAAGTGGCCAGCACGGTTGCCGCGAAGACGGGTCGCCCGCGGTATCGCCCGGGTCCAGTCCAAGCTCGCGAGCTCTCCAACGCCGTGTCTCGGTGACTCAACAAGTCCACCGATACGAATCTCTTGGTTTTCATTGATCATGTCCTCAAACAGTGCCATACTGCTTCTCGCCATGCTCGACACATTCGGCCAACCCGAATGGCTTGGGCATATTTGTCGACGCCCGCATTTGTTTGTGTCATTTTCGCCTGGTCGGAATACTTGCACCTCTCAAAACCATCCGGTCGAGGCGATAGGGAGACTCGCCGGCAGCCCAGGCGACTCCACGCAACAGGAAAATGCGGAACATTGGATCGTCAAATGTCTCACAACAATGTCCAGGCACACAACCAAATACACGTCCCTTGCCAAGTTCGTAGCACCAGAACATCGGTTGAGCTGCTCGCGGTGTGCTGCCCCTCGCCCCGCGCTCTTCGAGTGATGTCGCAAGCACGGTAACACCGTCCATCATGGGCGTTGGCGGCCAGTAGGTTTCGTCGTCTTCCAGCGTTACGACCTTCGGCAGCCCAAGGCAAATCGGGTGACGCGGGGCCGAGATATCCAATCGGACGGGGCCGTGGCGAAACAGCGTAAACCCGCCAACACCGAACACCTCGGCCACGCGTTCCGTCGGGCCCGGACGCGTCCAGGTGGCCGAGTGGATGAGGACGATTCCGCCGCCGTCCTCCACGTAGCGGCGAACCTGATCGAGCCTTTCTTTGGACCACTTTAGGTAGCAGTACGCCACAATCACGTCGGCCGTTTGAAACACTTCGTCGCGCGGCCACTGCCACGCGGTCGTCACTTTCACGCCGGGTGACGACTTGCTAAGTTCCCGGTCCTGCCGCGGTAGACCGGATAGGTTCACTTGCTTTTCCGACGACGCAGTTCGGCCTCCCAGAAGCAAGGCCCATCGTTTTTGCCAAAGCGGGTAGTCATGTTTTCCGTTTCCCGCCGGGCCGTGGTCCTTGACATCGGCAAGAAGCACGACATTCAATCGCTTCAAGCTGTCGTGTGCAATCTTCGGTGCCTGAGCAAGGACGCGTTCCACTTCCGCACGGCGGCCTTCGCCTCCGGTCACAGCCGATCCCAACGGTCCGATTAACAGGATACTCGTCGCCAGCGCACCCCATCCAATGATCCACCAAGGGCTGGAAACGCGATGCTGAATCATGATGAGTTTTTCTCTCTTGGACAGGAACTATTCACCAGCGATGTGCAGCGCCGTGGCGGCACCAAATGCCACCAGTTCCAGCAGCTTGATCATAACGAATTCCGACCAGAGACTTGTCGGCCAGCTTCTGCCTCGCGAACGCGTATTAGAACACGTTCTTAGGAAACTACGGTAGGAATGGTACAGGTGACACAGGTCCCTTTGGCGTCCACGCCCTGCACATCCAGACTGCCGCCAATAACACGAGCGCGATACTTCATGACTCGCAGTCCACAGCCGACGGCTGTATTGGCTGTTGGACGAATCCCTTTGCCATCGTCGCGTACGGCCAGTTCCGTGTGACCATTCTTGGACTGCAGACTCACCACAATCTCGCTGGCGTTGCCGTGTTTGATCGCGTTGGTCACTGCCTCCTGGGCGATACGGAACAACTGGATCGCCGCGTCATTATCAGCCACTCGAACGTGCGGGTCACTTTCCAGGCGGCAGCGGACCTCTGTTTGGCTTTCGGTGTTGGCCAACAGTTCCTGCAAGGCCGGGATCAAGTCATCGGCGTTCAGTTCCAAAGGAATCATGCCCCGCACAATATCTTTCAACTGGCCC
This sequence comes from Planctomycetota bacterium, assembly GCA_024277285.1. The sequence goes on along the minus strand of JAJRVM010000244.1, from coordinate 16,434 downwards.
AAAATGGGTGGTATGGCGCTAGCCAATTCCGCCGCCGCATCGGCGTCCGGCGAATTCTTGGCACGCAGTTGCTGGTGCAGACTGGCCGCAAAATAGCTTAAACCGGTCAGTTCCTGCCCCAGCCCGTCGTGCAGTTCCTGTCCAATGTGCTGCCGCTCGCGAGCGCCAATCTTGTGCATCTCGCGTTCCAGTCGCGCGCGTTCTTCGATCTGCTCCTGAAGTGTCTCGTTGGCACGGGTTAATTCCGTGGTGCGTTCCTGCACTCGACGCTCCAGAGATTCGTGCAGACTCTGCAGTCTGCGGGCCAGCGCGTTAAAGCTGCGTGCCAATACGCTGATTTCGTCGCTGCCTTTCTCCGGCACGGCCGTCAGCGGCTGGTCTTCCGATTGCTCGGCGGCGCGCTGAAAATGCCCGGTGATGGCGGCCAGCCGGCGGGAGACGATCATCTGGAACGCGATGAAGATGGCTCCAAACATGAATAACAGCCAAGCGGCGGTTGCCAACACGTGCAGAAGTGCGTCCTTCAGCAAGGTAGCGTTTACATTGGCCAACGGCACGGCGATCATATCCATCCCGGCCACGTCGCCGACTTGGTAATTGAAACCGCCTCGCATCCCGTATCGGTCGATCAACGACGGAGGTGATTCTTCCAGTCGGCCATGGCAGCGCAGACAACTCTTCTCGATCCGCACGGCGCTGAGATACGCCACGTATTTGAGGCCGTCCATGTCGATCGTTCCGTTCCATCTCGTGACTTCGGGATGATCGGTGAAGTAATCGAGAAACTTGATCTCTTCGGGGCTGGCGAGGTTCGCTGGATTGCGAGGATTAACCGACGAGAATTTGATGATGTACTCCGGAAACCGCTTGCGCACTCTCTCAAACACGCGGTGGGCCACAAAGGTTGTGGACATGGTCTCGACGATGAACTCGTCCTCCCCATCAGATCGGCTCGTCAGCGGATGAATCGCTTCGGCCGCGCAGTCACGGATTGCCAGGTCAAACTCCAGCGCAAGTTCCGCCTGCAGCGTCTCCATCTCCTGCATGTGAGTGCGGGCCGAGGACCAAGTGAGATATAGTAATAGCGCGGAAAAGGCGATCGCAAACACTCCAACGACGATGGAGAATCGCGCGCCAATACTTTTCATCATAGGTTCCCCTTAGTTGGGCCGGAGCATGGGCCGAGATTCGTTCGGAACGGGCTGACCAGAACCGGAATCACCCACGCTAGCGCACCACTGAGCCCACCGCTGTCATAAAGCCATAGTCACACTGTACTCAGCTTTCCGGGAAGTCGCAACGTAACCGGGGGGGGCCCCTAGTTCCTAATGAAGACGAAACTGATCAGTATCGCCAGTCGTAACCGTTCACGGCCACGAAAGAACGAACGCTTATACCGTCGTTCCATATCGGTTTCTTGTTCCAGTCCCGAGGGGACGTTCCTATACCAGGACAATGGGTGGAGCGGGCGTGAGCGCAGCGATCGCCGCGCAACCCTGGGTCATGAAAGACATCACCGCCAAACTCCACAGGGGTGGCCTCAAAACAGTTAGGACCGCCCCGTACGGGGCTTTTGGGTTGCGTGGGAAGCTACCCCGGGGTTACGCCAATGCTCGCAAATCTCGCATTGGCTGCACCCTGGGCTCGTATAGGGCTGTGCCTTCGGCACGTAGCGGACCATAACAAAAATCGAAGCTCGTAAACAGTTACGAACTAACTAACGACGAACTCGAGCCACGCCCGGTCGCACACCGCTACGACACGGACGTTTCTACGAACACTCGACGGGGCCGGCACCAGATTGATCCGTTAACTCGCGAAACCGCAAAACAGACCGAGGCAAATTATCCGTCCAGGACCCAACCCTTGCGGTATTTTCGGCTCAACAATTCATTCGCTTCGTCGCAGTTGGTGACGCGCCCGGTCGCGCCGTCATACTCCAGCTTCTTGCCAACTCGATAGGCAACCAAGCCCAACAGCATCTGTTCAATGGCATCGCCACTGTATTTGAAGTCACACGCGCACTTCAGATCGCCCTTGCATGCGTTGACCCATTGCTCCTGGAATCCGCCCATGCGTGGAATCCGCTCCGATTCCGGTCGGGGCGTGTAGTGATCCAGACTGCCACCCTTTGCAAGCGGCATCAGTTTGTGGTTCCCAAAACCTGCCGCCAGCTTGGCCTTGTCACCCACGAACAGCACGCCGTGGCTGTTGCCGTACGGATCCATTTCCTTTGCCTTGGCGCCGTGAGCCCCTTGAGACCAAGTGACTTTGATCGGTGGACGCCAATCATTGGCGGGATGCTCGAAGGTCGCTGTCATGTCGACCGGCGTCACGTCGGGATTGAATTTTTCGCCAAACGCGGTGGCAGTCGTGGGCAAGGTCGCATCAATGCCGTACCAAGCCAAATCCATCGTATGGCTTCCCATGTCACCGATCTGACCGCTGCCAAAGTCCCAATACATATTCCAGCCCAGGCAACCCTAGAAGTAGCCGGGGTTGTAGGGGTGCATCGGCGCGGGACCGATCCAAAGGTCGTAGTGTAAGTAGGACGGAGGATCGCCAGCCGGCGGCAGATAACCTGGCCGACGCAGCTCGCGATTGCCCCAGACATGAACGTCCTGGAGCGTTCCCACGGCACCATCCAGAATCGCCTCGCGTACACGGTCGAAGTTTGGTTTTGCGTGCCGTTGCGTTCCAACTTGCGTGGCAAGCTTGTCTTTTTTGGAAAGCCACTTCGCACGAACCACACGAGCCTCTTCCACGCTATTGGCCAATGGCTTCTCGCAATACACGTGCATGTCACGGTTCAATGCCCAATTGGCAATGAAAGCATGAGTCTGGTCCGTTGTGCTGCAGATCACAGCATCAATGTCTTTCTGTTCGAGACACTTGCGCCAGTCGAAGTAGTGTTTTGCGCCGGGGAACTGCTTGGCAGCCCGGGCAAGGCTCTGCTCGTTGACATCACACAAGGCGACAACGTTTTCGTTCTTCACACTGTTAAAATGAGCGCGGGCCCTGCCCCACGTGCCGATCAGAGCGACATTCAGTTTGTTGCCGGGTGAATTTCCCGCGGCGAACACACCACTGGGCAAGATCGTCAGCCCTGCCCCGGCCACCACTGTCGATTTGAGAAGCTGACGTCGCGTGATCACGCTGCGACGGTTGGTTCGTTTACGTGAGGCGTTCATCCGTTGGACTCCTTCTGGAAGGCGAGGAATGTAAAAACGCTCGGTGAAGAACGCGTGCGGACCGGGCGGGTGCCCGAACCTGGTGGCATCGTGGCTTGGCCAGGAGGCTGAGTCAAAACTCGGGCCTGTCGAAATTGGCCTGTCGAAATCAGTGGTGGCTATTATACCCAGAAACAGGAACAGGAACCCTTCGCAGCTAGGGAGTGTCACCGCCGTCCGGAATCGCGTCCGATCGATACCGGGGCGAATGACAGACAATCAAGTTATGCGCACAGCGCCCACATGCCCCTCCCTTGGCCAAGGAGACGGGATTCCGCCTATCCTCTCTATCCTTCCGTAGAAAGTGGCATGGCCCTTGGCTACTCTTTGTTCCGAATTGACGCCTGCGGTGCTCAAACACGGGTAGCCAACTGCCGGATCGCAACACAATCCTCATGACCTATTCCGTTGTAGTTTGGCTGGTTTGTTTGACGGGCCACCGAGGCCCTGATAGCATGGACGGCCGCGGAAAAGCGTAAGGTGGCAGGGCCGCCAATGCGACAATCACGCACTCATTGGGATGGGCGTAGGTACAAAGGAACGGCACAAAGGAATCATGACATGAACAGCTCATCTTGGATTGGTAACGTCGTTCGTTACGGGCTATTGTGCTTCTTCGCGCTGGCCGGTGTTCTGCGCGCGGAAGACCGGGCGCAGACGATTATCGACCAGAGCCAATTTGCCGGGGGCGTGGTCGTGCACGTTCACGGCGATGATGCCTCGCTGCTGCTCGCAATCCAGCAACAACGTCCGAACATGCTCGGCCATTTGCTCGTGGCGCAAACGGACGCCGCCCATGCGGCCCGCGAGGCGCTTGTTGCGGCCAAGTTGCACGGCAAGATCGGCGTCAGCCGCTGGCAATCGGGGACACTGCCGTTCATCGACAACTTCGTCAATCTGTTGATTGTCGAGCAGGGTGACGCGGTATCGCGTGAGGAAATCCTGCGCGTACTGGCACCGAAGGGAACGGCCCTGCTGGGCTCGGAAGTGATCGCCAAGCCGCGTCCGGCAACGATGGACGATTGGCCACAGCAGCTGTATGACGCGTCCGGAAACGCCGTATCGAAGGACAAGGCGCTCAAGCCGCCACTGCAGCACATGCAATGGGTCGGCGGCCCGCGTTGGTCACGCCATCACGACAAGATGTCAAGCGTCTCGGCATGCGTCAGCGGCGACGGGAAGGTGTTTTACATCTTCGACGAAGGGAGCACGTTTACGCCCTATCTGCCCTGCCACTGGAAGCTCATCGCGCGCGATGCGTTCAACGGCGTAGTGTTATGGAAACTGCCGCTCGACCAGTGGATTGGCAACTTGTACGGGCTCAAGAGCGGGCCCGCGACACTGCCCCGCCGGCTCGTCGTGGCCGGGAACCGAGTTTGCGTTACATTAGGAATCGGCGCTCCCGTCTCGGTGGTCGATACGCAGACGGGCAAGATCCTGCAGACCATCGCGGGTACAGAAGGGACCGAGGAAATCATCCATGAAGACGGCCTCCTTTACCTGGTAGCGGACACCAACAATCTGAAGGAGGAGTTCAAGAATGGGCCACGCATGAACTACCCTCGTGGCCGATGGATCGTTCGCAAGAAGCAAGTACTCTGCTGCGACCTGAACGAAGGGAACGTACTCTGGTCGAAGACCTTTGACTGGGTTGCACCAAGCACGCTGAGCACAGCTCGAGGCAAAGTCTATATCTTTGACGGCAAACAGGTGGTGGCATTGAGCCGCGAAGACGGCAGCCTGCTATGGAAGTCCGCTGAGCTGCCCGTGTGGAAGCAGATGACCACTTATTATGCACCCAAGCTGGTGGTGAAGGACGGGGTGGTGATGTTCGTCGGCGGCGAGAAATACGTGCCTCACCGGGGAAGCCTGGGGCAGGTGGCCGGGCTTTCGACCGAAAACGGAAAAACGCTCTGGACGGCACCGCACCCCGCCGGGGGCTATCAATCGCCCGAAGACCTGCTGGTGATCGACGGCAAGCTATGGGCCGCGAACGTCACTTCCGGACGGAAAGAAAGCCCCACCGGAACCGGCGAGATCATCGCCTTGAATCCCGGCTCTGGGGAGCAGGAAAAAAAGTATGACGATGTTCCCGCCTACTGGTTCCACCATCGTTGTTACCCGGCCAAAGCCACCGAAGACTACCTGATCATGAGCCGGACGGGCACGGAATTTGTCGACCTGAAGACTGGCGAATGGACGCTACACCATTGGGTACGCGGCGCATGCCTCTACGGTATCATGCCTGCCAACGGCCTGTTGTACGCCCCGCAACATCCGTGTTCCTGCTATATCGGCGCCAAGATGTTTGGGTTTACCGCGCTGGCACCGGCCAATGCTTCACAGCGCGTCCTGCAGCCTATTCCCGATGACCAGCGGTTGAGCGTTGTCGGCGACACCTTGGCCGAGTTCCCGAAACAACAAACGCACGAAGCGGGCGAATGGCCCACCTATCGATGCGATCTTACTCGCAGCGGGCTGATCGCCGGGATCGGCCAGCCGACGGGAATAAAATGGTCAGCCTCACTCGCCGGGGCGTTGACGCAGCCGGTGATCGCCGACCAGAAGGTACTGGTGGCGGATAAGGACAACCCCGTCCTGTACGCGTTGGCTGCCGGCACTGGCGAGCCGGTCTGGCAATTCATCCCCGGCGGCAGAATCGATTCGTCTCCGGCGATCTACAAGGGCTTGGTCTATTTCGGAGCGTCGGACGGGTTTGTCTACTGCCTTGACTTGAGCAACGGAACGTTGGTTTGGAAATACCAGGCCGCACCCGCGCTGGCGAACCACATGTACATGGAACGCGTGGAAGCAACGCACCCCGTCCACGGCAACGTCCTCGTGATGAATGACCGACTTTACACCGTGGCTGGCCGCTCGATGTTCACCGACGGTGGCATCCGGTTCTTGATACTTGATGCTTTGACCGGGCGCAAGATCAAAGAGCACATCATGGACGACAAGGTGCCAGGCACCCAAGAGCCGCTGCAGATGCAGCATGAAATTCTCAACATGCCGATGGCGCTCCCCGATTTGCTGTCCACCAACGGGAAGAAGATCTTCATGCGTTATCAGCCGTTTGACCTCGACGGCAATCGCCTGGACTTGGTGTTCGGCAGAAAATTGTACGGTTACGAACCAGGAAGATATGGCAAGGATGTTGCGACGACGCATGAGCCGCTCGCCACCCAACAAAAAGGCGAAGACGCTCACTTGTTCAGCGGAACCGGCTTCCTGGACGACAGTTGGTGGCATCGGACCTATTGGATTTACGGCAAGTACCATGCATCCGGCCACTCGGGTTACACGCAGGCTGGTGCTAAGGGTGCCCCGGCTGGGCGGATGATCACTTTCGACAAAGATCGCATCTACACCTGGGGGCGACTCAAGCGGTATTTCCGATGGTCAGAAGAGTATATGTATTCCCTGCACGCCAAGGATTACGAGTACAAAGATCAGTGGAGTGTAATGTTGCCGATCCTGGTTCGAGCGATGGTCGCGTCGGACGACCGTTTGTTCCTGCTTGGACCGGAAGAACTGATGCGGCAGGACGAGATCAAGCGGCGGATCACGGAAGACGAAGTGCAGAAGACGATGGTCCAACAAGAGAAAGCACTCGCCGGCAAGTCGGGCTCGATTCTGCTGACCGTGGACAAGCAGACCGGCAAGATCCTCTCCGGGCATCGTTTTTCAACTGCGCCGACTTTGGACGGTATGGTCGGTGCCTATGGCAACCTTTACATCGCGAACACCGACGGAACACTCTGCTGTATCAGCGGCGAGGGCGAGGGCCTCGATGCGTTATCAGACAAGGAGGTCGAGCAGCTCAACAAGAACTCGGCACCACCTCCGAAGAAGAGAAATAAAAAGAAGAAGCCTGCAACCGCGGCAAAGACGATCCAGCTTCCGTCCAAGGATGCCGACTTCGCCAAGCGCGACCAGGCTCATGCCTACCAGACAGGACTGGGCTATCGGGTTGCCTCAGGGACTCAAAAGACCGGCATGGTCATAAAATCGCTCGACGCGCCGCTAACCGGCAAAGCCACCTTGAAATGCAAACTGCAATACGCCAATGGCGGTGGTGCTAACAACGGTTACCTCGCCTTCGGGGACAGTGCGAATGAGTCGCAGTTGGTGAAGTGCGGGCTACGCGAGAAGATGACAACCGCCGCCATCATTCAGGGACCGCTCGACGCGAACGACGGCGAAACGGTCCCATGTGTCACAGTCATCGGGAAGCAGTACGAGTTGATCGTGACCGTGGACCTCGCGTCTGGCAGTGTAACTTTCCAGGGCGGTGGAGCGACGGTGAAGGCGAAATTGGAACGGCCGATGAAGAGCATCACTCACGTTGGTTACTGTCTCAACGGTACCATTGTGGACTTTAGTCCGATCGAGATTTCTGCAACGCGATAAGTGTGCTCATGCAAGACACGGTCCCCGAGAAACTGGATGCCGTCCTTGACGCGATTGGGCGTGTGATCGTCGGCCAGCGCGTCCCACTGGAAAAAATGCTGATCGCGATGCTGTGCAACGGTCACGTATTGCTGGAAGGCGTCCCCGGCATTGCGAAGACGATGATGGTCAGCTCGCTGGCACAGGCGCTCGGAGCCCGCTTCAATCGCATTCAGTTCACACCGGATCTGTTGCCCGGCGACCTTGTCGGCACACAAATCTACCGGCATGAGACGGGCGCATTCGAAACTCACAAGGGGCCGATTTTCACCAACGTCGTTCTGGCAGACGAAATCAATCGTTCACCGGCCAAAGTGCAAAGCGCGTTATTAGAGGCGATGCAGGAGCGGCAGGTCACACTCGCCGGGCAGACGCACAAGTTGCCGACGCCGTTCATGGTGCTGGCCACACAAAATCCCATCGAACAGGAGGGTACCTATTCGCTGCCGGAAGCGCAGGTGGACCGGTTCATGTTCAAGCTGCTGATCGAGTACCCGACTCACGACGAGGAACATGAGATCTTGCGCCGAGTGGCGCGCACCAACCCCGTTACCACGGTGGCGCCCGTGGCGACACTCGACGACATCCTGGCGATACAAAAGACGCTCGACGCCGTTCATCTTGACGAAAAGATCGAGCTTTACATTCTGCGTCTGGTGGCTGCGACGCGCGATCCGGCCAGCTGGGGCCTGGATGAAATGGCGTCGTTCATTCGCTTTGGAGCTTCGCCGCGCGCCAGCATCTATCTTGCCCTGGCCGCGCGCGGCCATGCGTTGATGCGCACGCGCGACTATGTGGTGCCCGACGACGTGAAAGCGATGTTACACGATGTGGTGCGTCACCGGATCGCGATTAGCTACCGGGCGGAAGCCGAAGGATTGAATTCCGACGCATTGCTCGACCGCATCGTCGAGCGGGTGCCGGTCAACGACGTTGGAGCTCCTCATGCCGCTACACGCCATTGACCAACGCCTGCGTCAACTGCAGCTGCGCACCCGATACCCGGTCGAACACCTTCTTGCCGGCGAGTACCAGAGCGTGTTCAAGGGGCGTGGGATGGACTTCGACGAGATCTGTCCGTATCACCCCGGCGACGAAGTCCGGTCCATTGACTGGAATGTGACCGCCCGCACAGGGCGTCCCCACATCCGACGGTACGTCGAAGAGCGAGAACTCGCCGTCTGGCTGGTCATAGACGTTTCAGCTTCCTGTCGGATTGCCACACCCGGCCGGACGAAATGGGACACAATCCATGAATTGGCGGCGCTGCTTACGCTTTCGGCAACCTACAACCATGATCGAGTCGGGATGATCCTCTGTTCTAATCAAGTGGAACAGATCCTCCAACCGCGCAAAGGGCGGCAGCACGCATTGCGTCTGTTGGCCGACCTCTTGGCCGCCCAGCCCGACAATCCTGGCAGCGATCCCGCGCCGGCACTCGATGCGCTGCTGCACATGGCGCGACGAAGAGTCCTGGTCTTGATGCTATCCGATTTCCTGCTTGACATGGATCGCGAACAGCTCGGTGCGGTGGCGTTTCGTCACGACCTCATCGGCATCGCCGTGAATCACCCCAGCGAGATCGAGCCGCCGCCATGCGGGCTCGCCGCCGTTCGCGACTCGGAAACAGGTGAGACGCTGGTCGCCGATCTTGGCCTCTCGGGACGCGACGCGTGCAAGAGTGCTTTCATGGCCCGACGGACTGGATTGCGACAGGACTTTGCAGCCGTCCGCGCGGATTTCCTGGAACTCGACACGAACTGCGATTGCGCCGAGGAACTGGCCCGGTTCTTTCGCCGCCGGATCCGGAGAACTGCCGATGAAACGGGTGGATAGAGATCGAAACCAAGCCCTCTTCGGGCGTCGTACCGCCACGTCGAACGCACGTCTTCTTGCCGCAGACGGCGCGCAACGGCGCGCAGACCAGACAAGCGACTCGAGCTTCTCCGGGCTGCCATGGCCAACACGCGCCCACATCCGCATGACGGCTGGGCCGCTCGTGCTGCTAGTTCTACTGCTCCTGTCCACACCGAGAACAATGGCGCAGGACGATGTGCGCGTCGATTGCAAGCCGCGCACGGTTCGCGTTGTGCCCGGCCAGCCGGTTCGGCTCGAGCTGACCATACGGGCCCTAACGGCCGTGCCGATCCGGTTACACGTCCCTGCCGATCCGCAACTGGTGTTACGCGCCGTCGAGAAACACCCGGTGCGACGAACACGCAAAGGCATCATCGTTCACAAACGAGTGATCATCTGGCAGGCACTCGAGCCGGGGACCGTCAAGGTGAACGCCATCTCGGTCGAAACGCGGGGGCGGAAACGGTTGTTCCCAGAAGTCACCATTACCGTTAGCGATCCCGGCACATGACATTCGAGTTTCCCTGGATTCTGTTGCTGTTGCCGCTGGCACTGGCGGCGCTGCGTGAAAGGCCACACACCGCGATCACCGTATCGGGTTTGGCGGTATGGCGCCACGTCCCGCCCTCTCGCCGACTCCTTTGGCTCCGACGCGTCCGCCTGCTGCGTGCCTTGGCAATCGCTCTGCTGATTACCGCGTGCGCAGGGCCACAGATCGAAAAGCAGATTGGCGAAGAAACTCGGCAGGGAGTCGCCATCCAATTGCTCATCGATATATCGAGCAGTATGGACCAGAGCCTGGCGGCGGGGGACGGAGTGCGGATGTCGCGTCTGGAAGGGGCCAAGCGTGTTGTCGAGCAATTCATGCGTCACCGGCCGGACGATTTGATCGGCTTGATCACGTTTGCCCGATTCGCCGACACGCTCAGCCCACTCACGTATGGCCACGACGCGTTGAACGAGATCATTCGGGGTATCGCCATTCAAGAGCGTCCCACCGAGGACGGCACTGGCTATGGCGATGCGCTGGCACTCGCCTGCGCCCGACTCGATCAGATGGGCCAGTGGCAACCGGATGCCGGCGACCGAGCCGCCGATCCGTACGCCACGATTCGCAGCAAGATCGTTGTGCTGCTAACCGATGGCGAGAACAATTGTGGTCTGCATCTGCCAGAGGAAGCTGCCGCCCTGGCAAAGAAATGGGGCGTGCGCGTCTATGCTGTCAGCATGAAGGACGACAAGCGCGTCAATACCGATACTCAGCGTAAGGACGACGAGGGACTGACGGATGCCGAACAACTGCTGCGGCGTCTGACTGACGAGACCGGGGGCGCGTACTGGAAGATTGGCAACGCGACGCAGTTGCAGGAGGTCTACCAGCGGATCGATCAACTGGAAACCAGCGCTATCCAGACGGCGATCTTGTATCACGCCGAGATCAGCCCCTTATTCCAATATTTTGCCCTCCCCGCGCTGGTATTGCTGCTGCTGGAACGCATCCTGCTCGCCACGTGGCTGCGAGTTGCGGAAGAGGTCGGCTAATGAACCTGGGATCACCTTGGATGTTGCTGCTGCTGCCGGTCGTCGTGCTGGCCGGTTGGCTGATGCGGCGCGCACACCGGTTGCAGTACGAAGCAGCATGCCGACTGCAAGGTGTCGCTCCGGACAACAGCCCAGTCGCCAACAAGACTGTCGCCAACAAGACAGTCGCCAACAAGACAGTCGGCTTGGTCCGTCGCGACTACCTGGCACTGGCGACGTTCGCCTGCACCATCCTGGCACTCGCTCGACCACAATGGAACCCTCGTCCCTATAACGTAGAGCGCCGCGGGCGCGATCTGGTCATTGCGTTGGACGTTTCGCGCAGCATGTTGGCGGCCGACGTTTTTCCAAGCCGACTCGAAACGGCCCGTATCGCCATTCATGAAGCGCTGCCGGCATTGACGGGGCAGCGGATTGGCTTGATCACGTTCGCCGGGTCGGCGCGAGTGCGAGTCCCGCTGACGTTGGACCACGGCTTTGTGCGTTATATGCTGGAGCGCGCTGACGCGTCCAACGTCGACATGGGAAGCACTTCGCTGCAGGCAGCCTTCGAGATGGCAGCAGACAAAGTCTTGACCGATGCGGCGGGGGGACGCGATCTGGTGGTCTTCACCGATGGTGAAGACCACTTAAGTAATATCGAGAAGACTGCCGAACTGTTGGCTGAATGCGGCGCGCGCGTGCTGATCGTCGGCCTGGGCGATCCGATCCAAGGCGCGCGTGTGCCCAGCGTCTCGGACGCCGGCAAGTGGATGCGGTACAAGGGTGTCGAAGTGGTCTCGCGCCTCGAAGAAGAGACACTTGCCACGCTTGCAGGAAAGAGCCCGAACGTGACCTACTACCCAGCCCGCAAACGCCCCTTTGAACTACTGCCGCTCTACCAGGAGCTGATCTCCGGGGCGACTGACGATGTGGTTGTCGGCCAGCTGCGCCAGGTCCGTTATACGGAAGGTTATCCGTATTTGCTGGGGTTGTCGGTGGCACTGTGGTTGATGTCGTCACCCGTGCGTCTGAGGGCGGCACGCCACTTAGTCTTACTTGCCCTGCTTGTCTTGTTGTTGCCTGGTTGCGCCCGTCCTGTGGAGGAGGGTGAAGATGCTGCCTTTCGGGACAGGTTTCAGCGTGGCAATGAGTTGCTGCAATACGCTCAGGAACAATCGGGCGCGGAACCTGCTGCACAGCGATCGATTCTGTGCGACGCGCGTGAACAATTCCTTCGTGCGGCGCTGCTGCGGCGGGGTGACCTAGATACCGCGCGTCGCATCACGGCGATTACTCGGCATTTGAAGCAGTTGGAAGTGGTGATCGAGAAGCAACGCGTTGAAGAAGAGAAGCGAGACGAGAAACTGGCGGAGATCATTCAGCGACTCCAGACTGCCACTTCGCGTCAGCAGCAGCTAGCCCAACAGAGCCAGCAGATATTGGTTCGTTATCCACCTCCACCGCCGAGCCAGCAAACCCTGCTCCGCTATTCCGCTCCAATCATGCGGGAATTGACTCGATTGGCAAAACCGACGTCTGCGCAGCAGCGCAGTGTGCGGCAAGAGACCGTGAGTATTCGTAATAGCATCGCCTCTCAGCGGGACACGCTACGAGAGATTCTCACGCGTGCTTACGGCAATATCGGCAGGCTGCCAGCCACGGAACTGGATCCGGTGGCAGACCTACTCGAAGGCGCCTTGATCGCTCAACAACAGGCGTTGGACAACTTGACGCCGCAATCGGTCCGCTGGCCACAAGCCAACACCGCATTTCACACCGCTGCGGGACGGTTGCAACAAGCGTTTGAAACGCTGCGTAGCTTGCAGCCGCCAGCACGAGACAAGAAAGACAATGCCATGCCTTCTGCGAACGATGGCGAATACGAAGAAAACCTGGATACAACTGACTCGGGCGCTCAAGGCAACAAATCGCAGCCGCTATCAGGGCGTGACTTCAAAGAGACAATCGCGCTGCCTGAGCCGAACTATACGTCGGCGGACATCTTGGCTGAAGAGCTTGCCAACCAGCAACAACGCGCCCGGCGCAAGGCAGCTCGTGCCGGAGCTAAAGTGGAGAAGAACTGGTGAGCATTCGTCGCGTCATTCCGCTCGGCGTGTTTGCCTTCTTGCTGTTGCTGTCAACGGCGCAGGCAGGAGTGTCTGTTCGTCTCGTTTCCGAAACCACAAGCCTCTTCATCTACCGGCCGTTCACGCTGCGACTTGATGTCGTAAGCGATACACCGCCTGAGATACCGAAGTTGCCAACGGTGCCGGATCTGGCGGTGATCACCGCTGGCCGCCTCCCCTCCGACCAGGCCCAGCGCAAGCATTCCTTTCATTACGAACTGATTGCCGAACGAGATGGCATCTTGACCGTGCCCCCCATCGCCGTCCGCGCGGACGGAGAAACGGTATTGACATCTGCATTGCGATTGCGAATCCGCGCGCCGCGCGAGGCAACGGAGATGGCATTGGCAGTCACGATTGTGCCTGCCACGCTGCGAGTTGGACAACCCGCAACCGTCACGGTCAGCTGGACCAGCACGGTGGCATTCGCGCGGTGTAAACAGCTCCTACTCGAATTCCCTCTACTGACCGACACGCGTTGCCGACTCTTCCCACTCGATCCCCTCGTGCCGAAGGAAGAGCAAATCGGTTTGCCCGTCAATAATATTCGCTTGGTCGCCCAGACCACAACAGAGCCTGATGACAAGCACTCCCTCACGTTCCGCTTCACGCTGATTCCGCGCGCGCCGTGTGTGCTGCGCACGGCCCCGATGCGGCTCGTTTGTGCCCAACTGGACGACGAACACCCACCCGACATGCCACCAAGCTATTTCTATAACCACTTCTTCGAGGCGGCCGATGACAAGGAGGCTTACGATCAGGTTTATCTCACCACAACGGTGCCGGAAGTCACGGTCAGGGGACTTGAGCCGGACGGTCGCAATGCGCATTTCGCGAGTATCGTCGGACCGTGTGACCTGCACACGTCGATCGCTCCCACTCAACTGATTGTGGGCCAGGCCGCGCTGTTCACGGTCTTTCTGGAAGATCTTGCGTTCGCCCGTCACATCACCGAACTGCCTTCCGCGGCATTCGATGGTTTGCACCCCGACTTCCAACTCTCGGCCGAACCGATTCGGGAGTCCACCTCAGACCATACGCGCTCCTTCACCCACACCCTGCGCCCGCTGCGCCCCGGAATTACCCACATCCCGGCTATCGTGATTCAAGCCTTCGATCCTGATACCGGCCACTACAAGACGTTGCGCAGCGTGCCGATCCCGATCAGCGTCGAACCAGATCCGGAAGACACGTCGCGCGTTGTCGTGCCCCGACTAGACTCCGAACCGCTGATCCCTTTGAATGGAATCAGGCACAATCGCGACAACGAGCAGACCATGACGACACTGCAACAACTACTGGAGTTTCTTGGCCGCTACTGGTGGGCCATCGTGCCGTTGCCTCCGTTGCTCTGGATCGCGTTGCTGCCGCTTGTGCGCCGCAGGGAACGCTGCCGGCGTGATCCGGTCTATGCGCGTGCCACGGCAGCCTGGTGGCGTTTTCGCCAGACGGTCAGGCATGAGGAAGAAACGGCTTGGCGCAATTACCTCGCCGATCGGCTCGCACTCTGCGCCGAAGCATTGACGGCGGACACTGTCACGCAGTCGCTTCGCGCTCGGGAAGTGGACGCCAATCTGATCGCCGAAACACGGCGCCGTTTTGAAGCGAGAGATGCTGCCGACTACGGGAAACGCCCCGCCGCGCTGTCCCAATCCACGCGCAATCTGGTGCAACGTCTGCACAAGGCTACCATTCCGCTGATGCTGGCCTGCTGCCTGCTGATCCCATCGCAGGGGAGCGCAACGGAGAGTGCCGACGCGGTATTTGCACACGCTCTGCAGATGCGCACCGAGAAACCTGACGAGGCACAGCCCCTTTTTGTCGAGGCAGCGTTACGATATGAGGCGGCGGAACAGTTCCGAAACGCCGCCAACAGTTGGTTCTTTGCCGGTGAGAATGGGCGGGCGCTGGCCAACTATCGCGCCGCCCAGCAGCGCTGGCCCTTCGACGGGCAACTGCGCGAGAGCATCGCGTTCCTCCGCGCAAACCGGGCCGACTCATTTCCTTCACCGGCCGCGCCCACCGGCAGATTGGCGAATGCGTGGAACCAGTTCGGCACCTGGGCGACCGAGTTGCGAGTTGGTCTGTTTGTGCTGGCGTACCTGATCGCGTGGCTTGCCTTCCTGACGTTACGACTCGCCGGATGGCAAATCCGCCGCATGGCCCTGGGAGTGGCGCTCGCGACAGTGTTCATACCGCTGATATCCGTCACACAATCCAGTTTCCGTCCCGCTGAGGGAATCGTCATCGAGGACACCGTCGCGCGACTCGGCCCCGGCTATGCCTACGATCCATCTTTCGCACAACCACTGCACAAGGCCGCCGAGTTCTCTTGGATGGAAACCCGCCGTGGCTGGGTGCGTGCCCAATTCCCCGACGCTTCGGAAGGTTGGCTACGGGAATCCGATTGCCAGAAAGTCCAGTAGCTCGAACTGCTTGCTGACGCTGCCAAGAACGTCGATGCAAACCACGACTGCGAACCAGGTGCCACTGCATGATCGCACGCGTTCATTCATCGCAAGACGGTTGGCCCAGCAGTGGACGTTGATCACTAGCCGCCGCATTGCTCACGCAGTGCCACGACGCCAACCGGCTCCCCTATCGTTGTGTCGGACCGTCTGGCACCGCGCACTGCTCCGCCGGGCGCTCTTTCTGCCCACGATCTTTTTTGCCGTTTTCTTCCGTTGCACTCATGGACGGCGTTCCGGTTGTGCCCAGATGATGGCAAAGAACATGACGGGCAAAAAAAACACTGCACATGGGGCGAAGCAAGTAAACCGCGACCTCGATGCTCATAATAGATTACAATGCAACTGAACGATCGGTGGCGAGGCACGGCGACCGAGACAAGCGTGCTTCGAGCCGTTACCTAAAGCAAACCGTGCACAGCTTGACATTTGGCAGGTGCACTACGAAGCCTTGTGCTACGTCTTAGACTGGCTGACCCGAATAGGCGTCCAAAGTCTCAAGTTACTTGTCCAGCGTAACCTCGCCCATTGCGACTATCTCTTGAACCCTGCCTGGGCTGCTAATAAGTCGGCCTTCGCTGGTGGAGTTGTTGATCCCGTCTTTGTTCTGCGCGTAGAAGGCCGATGAGGTGCCGCGCGCAAGCAGCTAGCAGCCGAGGGCAGCAATGCCACGGGCAAGAAGGGCATGGACCGTTCTGTTCTTTTTTGCCCATCATTTTCTTTGCCCCCCAAGGAGCACCACCAGACGCGTCGTCCATGAGCGCAACGGGAGAG
>JAJRVM010000016.1 GCA_024277285.1 Planctomycetota bacterium | reverse complement strand
CGCGGCTTTTCACGCTCCTCGTCTTCCTGCTCGTCGCCCTCAGCGGCCTCGGGCATTACTGGCGCCACGCCCATCTGGCCGCGGATCAGCGCGAGGTTCACGGTTCTCACGCGATGGCCCCAAAAACCATATATCCGTTTGTTGTGAAAGCCGCTCGGCAGCATGTGCCCTTGGGAAACGCTCGAGGACGTCTGTGCCACTGCACCGGCGCACGTTCGCCAAGGTGGCGGAAAACAGCGTTCTATGCAACGGTCATCCAAGTCGTCGCCGCTTCGGCGGAGCAGTGCGCGATGCCGACCGATTCTCCATCGCGATTGGGAACCCCCTTGGCGGCGCGCACTGCGTGATCCGTGCGGCGGCCAGTTGGTAACGCCTACCGGTGGGCAACGCACTTTGTAATGGAGAACGCGTCTGATCATGCAGTGGCACACGCATGACTTTCGCATAGAGCGACTCGCCGCGGAGCGGCGTACCACAGTGCGTTTCGATCATGGACAAGCTTCCCTCTGCAAAGCCATCTATTGCCATCGCGCCGCCACACACTGGAATGTGACACCGAGATGGCATCGCCCGAGTGGCACGGTGTTGCAGCGGGCGGCCCTGATAAGGGCCGCGCTATGGAAGCCCAGGGTGCAGCACAGTGGCGAAGCCACGAAACGCAACCCTGGGTAGTCAAAGACAGCCAAGCAACGGCCGAGCAAGCAGTTCACCACCACACCGCCGCTTAGCCAAGGCTGCATCAAGGCGAGCGTGGCCAATACGATGGGTGTGTGAATCGCGCTCGCCACCACTTGCGGCAGATGGCCAAGGAATGGGTTAGTTTCTCGCCCGATGTCGCTTGGCCTGCCCCTCGCCGATCGGGTACAATTCACCCACCGATCTTGGACATGACCAAAGTGTCTCGCGCGCCCCCGCACGCGAGACAGCCAACAAGCGGTCCGACGGTCAGCAATCGCGCCAAACACCTGCCCCTGCAGGCTCTGACGCACTGTTGGCACGAGGCCGCACTAGATATTAGCTATGGTGCCGGGTTTATGCGGCGGGGTTGGGGAGGTTCGGGAGTAGGGATCCGATCGGGTATCACGATTGTGTAAACCAATTGGAATATGTCTTCGACAACCCGATCGCACGATTGGATCCAATGGGTTTGCAAACACTAGAGGATATGCTGGACTATCCTTCAGAGTGGAGATTGGTTGATGATAGTGGCGCAGTGAAGAGATACATGCCGTGGTATCCTCCGGACATCTGGGAGTCATTTCATCCACCGCAACCCAAAATACGTATTCCAAGGTTCCCGCCGTCCATGCATGGTATGGGACCAAACCGGGGAACGCCTTGGCCATACAACGGCGGGTCCAATATTAATATTTGGGGCGAAGGCGAGGCTCCTGGATTTGAAGACTACGCTGCTGCTGGTCCCGACTTTGAGGAAGAAAACCACGGGCGACCGTCTACTGGGTTAATACCTGATCACTCGGTTGACGTGATCGTGATTCGCAGTTCACCAATAAAACCTGAAACATGGGATGAGATCTGTCGAATCTGCCAGGAGAACTGTACGGTCACTATTTTGGGATACTGCCCTGACATGACGATGAAGTTAAGGGACTTCTGGACGGCTATGGATAGGCTTGGGTGCGCGAGAGCTAGGGCGACGCACATCCGACCTATACCAGGCCCCAGGCCTCTTCCCCCTGAATACTCTGGGCCACCGATTTCTTGTGCGTTTCACGTGCGGCTCGGACAATGTGCCTGCTGTAAAAATAAATGAGGTGCGGCTGTTCACGAATCGCTTCGGTGCTGAAGTTGTTATCGGATCTGCTTACTCGTTTGTGATCTCTAAAGGAAGGCTGATCACCAGTGTTTGAGCTGAGACTTGTACTTTGCGCACTCTTGTTGCTTGCCTCCATGTTCACCACGGCGGGTTGTCAAGATGTCGGAAAGCCATTTCCCCTTCGGGACGTCGATTGGGATCCCTATTCGAAGGAAACACTTTCAGTGCAACTGGCTGCCGGCAATTGCGTGTTCGTGTTTGTGTACCCGAAAATGAGTGGAGGGAGCCCGTTCGCGCTCTACGAAATCACCGATTCGGTACTCCGAGAGCTATGCAAGCGTGATACGTACGTCGCGATGCTGCTCAAGTATGACGATTGGGACGATGAGAGGTATCGCCATATTGCTGAGACGGTTGGGTCCTCCAAGGAGCCCTTTGTCATATTGTTTTCGCCCCACTCAGAGGCGATTGCATTTGATCCCTTTACCCTTGATAGAAAGAAACTGTTGTAGGCTGGACAATCGACCTCGATTTCTTAGTTCCAAGAACAAGAATAGGTGATGAACCCGTACTCGGGCAAACGCTGCAAATCGCCCTCGCGGCGAACTTGGCACACCCTACGAACGACAGGGCGGTTATCGTCGTCGCAGGCGATGGAGTGCGCGGGTGTGTTTGCGTAGTTCGTCATAGGCATGCGCAATGTCGTCCGAGAGTCGTTGCGTGGGGCCTAGGAATTCTTGCATGTGAGCATGGTGGGCTCGGTCTGTGTCGTCGGCGTGTTTTTCACTTAATCGCTGAATCTTCTCGCGACAGCGGGCGACAGTCGAGTGGTGTGTTGCCATGCAGCGGCGCAGTTGGTCCGAAACCATCTCAACCTGGGCGATCAGCGTATTGGTGTCGTCGATTCTGTCGGTTGCTTCGAGTTTGATCTGCGGGCGTCGTTTGCGCTGGCCGACCATGTAGCCAATCAACGCTACGCTTGCCAACGCGGCTGGGGCTGCCAACGGTGTGAAGGAAATATCCATAGTTTTGCTCCTCATCGCTCCCTGTGCTGGGAGCTGAGCGAAAGTGCCAGACTACGATACAAGACTCGCTTGGCACATGAGCTATTTCGGGTGGGTAGGGTGTGTCGTGGGTAGGGTGTGTCGTGGGGGCCGTGACAGGTCCCCGAAACCGGTCAACCAACTGCTTGCCAGGCCAGGTATTCGGTATGGGTGGTGCCCGCCGGTACATTTGTGGCGGTTTTTAGTAATTTGCACGCGATCCAAATCCACGCATGCAAAAATAGCCGATGACGAGAGCGGCGAAAAACACGCCGATCCATTCCTGTCGGTCCAGGTGTTGGCATGCCCGGAATACCGGGGTCAAAAAAGGCTCGATCGTGATCCACATAATCCCCCCCGTTGGATGGGTTGAGTGCTCGCTTTCCTCGAAAATGTAGGTCACAAGTCGGGTGTTGGCGGGATCGAAGAAAAAGGTGTGTCGCAGTGCGCAACATAATTTGGCGGGTTTTCTGGATTCCAGGTGGGCTTGCGGACCGCTCATGCCGATGTATAATTTTCAGCTCATAGGTGAAGTTACCCAGTTTTTCTGGGGCCGTAGCTCAATTGGTTAGAGTACCGGACTGTCGATCCGGTGGTTGGGGGTTCGAGTCCCCTCGGCCTCGCTTTGGACGCTCGTTGTCAGATGTCGACAGCGAGCGTTTTTCTTTTACCGCACCGGGACCGATCCTCAGCAACACAATCGGCCAGCTATGGATCTGAACGAATTCCGCGATCAAATCAACGAGATTGATGACGCGATCCTGGAGCTCTTAGCGCGGCGCCGGCAGTTGGTGGGTGGGGTAATTGAATACAAGGATCGGCGGGACCTTCAGCTGCGCGATGCTCATCGCGAAGAGCTACTTCTGGCACGTCTGATCGCCAAAGGCCGCAAGATCGGGCTCGACGCTCACGCCGTAACGACGATATTCCACGAGATTATTGACGACTCCTTGCGCGCTCAGCAATTGTACCTGCAACGCAATCGGAATCCCGACATCGGCGCCGAGGCACCACGGATCGCCTATCAGGGGGTGGAGGGGAATTTCAGTCAATCGGCGGCAAGAAAGTACTTTGCCGATCGTGAAACGCTCAGCACCTTCACAGGTTATGCAACCTTTGCCGAAGTCGTGCAGGCGGTAGAGCAGGGGGCGGCCGACTACGGCGTGCTACCGGTCGAGAATACGACGGCGGGCGTGATCAACGAGGTGTATGACCTGCTGTTGCGTACCAAGTTGAGCATTGTTGGCGAGGAAGTCTTCGAGATACGGCACTGCTTGTTAGCGATTGAAGATGTGCCGCTGTCGAAGATTCGTCGCGTCCTGTCACAATGGCAAGCACTTGGGCAATGCAGTCATTTTCTGGCGCAGTTGGACAATTGTCACAAAGAGCCGATGGTCGACACGGCGATGGCCGTTCGTCAGGTGAAAGAGAACCAAGATCTTTCTCAGGCAGCTATCGCGAGTGAAGAAGCGGCGCAGCTCTACGGCCTGAAAGTGATCAAGCGGAACATTGCTGATCAACTTGAGAATCTGACGCGATTCATTGTGGTAGCGGCAAGGCCCGTAACCGTTGATGTGCGCATTCCAGCCAAGACATCGTTGATCATTGCCACGCAGCATGAGTCGGGAGCGTTGCTGGAGGCGATGGTCGTGATGCAACGTCATGGGATCAACATGACGAAACTCGAATCACGACCGCGCAAGGGAGCTCGCTTTGAGTATGTTTTCTATGTCGACTTTGAAGGGAACATTGCCGAGCCACACGTGGAAGATGCGTTGACCGACCTGCGTGGCGTCACCAGCTTCATGAAGATCCTGGGGTCGTATCCGATTGAACAACGCAAAAAAACGGCGCCGACGGTCGAAACGCTAGTGGGACCGCGCAGCGTTGGAGCACGCCCAACCGATGAGGGGCGAGAAGAGTCCGAGTTGCCGGCGAGTGATTCGCCGCGGCCGTGCGTACAGCTATCGAGCCGCGCGGCCAAGCAGCACGATACGGTCTTGCGGATCGGTGATGTGCCGTTGGGAGGCGCACAATTGGTGATCATGGCGGGCCCACCGGCGGTCGAATCGGAGCAGCAGATTTTGGCGTGTGCGCAGCAGGTCAAGGAGTGTGGCGGGCAGATCTTGTATGGCGGCTGTTTCAATACACTCGACCAGCCCGAAGTTGTGCCGAATGCCGGCGCTCATGACGATCGTTCTCAAGGCGGCGATTTTCAGCGACTGGGTTTTCAGCGACTGGGTTTTCAGGGCTTGGGGTGGCAGGGTCTTGAGATGTTGGCTGCGGCAGGGCGGCGCTATGCGTTGCCCGTCTTGACGGAAATTATGGCTCCGGACGACGTCGAGCGCGCTGCGGAAATGGTCGATATCCTCATGATCGGACCACTGAACATGCACAATTATCCCTTGCTGAGTGAAGTGGGAGGCGTGCATCGCGCGGTCATGCTCAAACGTGGCATGTCAGCCTCGCTCGAACAGTTGCTTGCTGCTGCCGAGTTCATCATGGCACGGGGTAACCAGCAAGTGATCTTGTGTGAGCATGGTATCGGCGGGCCCGAGTCCGGCGCGCGTAGCACGCTTGATTTGGGCGGCGTGTCGATTCTCAAGAAAACCACGCATTTGCCCGTCGCCGTCGCTCCCTCGCAGGCTGTTCAGCAGGTTGACTTGGTGCCGCCGTTGGCACTCGCCGCACGCGCGGTCGGCGCACATGCAATCATGCTCGACCTGCACCCGAATTGCGCACAGGCGTTGAGTGGCGCTGGGCCGGCGTTAGGATTTGACGAGTTTCGTGACTTGGTCGCCGCGTTGCATCGCTAGCGGCGGCGAGGCGAAATAGACGCCCCGCGTCGCCGCGCGGTGAACATGTTTAGACGTTCTCCTTGGTGGGGCAAGTGAATTCCTTGCGGTACTCGCGCGTGATCATGGCCGTCGCTTGTGGCGAGTGGGGGAAGATCTCTTTCGCTGGATCGAATTGCAGGAACGGTCCGAGTGAGAGGGGGTACTTTTCCAGATCCACATGATTGTCGATCAGGTGCTGTACCGTACGCTCGACAGTCGCTTCGTTGTCATCCAGCGACTTGATCCCGGCGACGGCTTGTTTCAATTCCGCCGGGGAAACCAGGTTCTTTTCGCCCATATAGTACGAGATGTTGCCGAGGTGTGCCAACGCTGCCGAAAGGTGACCATCCAGGACGTCGGCGTGCAGTGTTTCCCGCTTTCGGCTGACGCAGGCATCCAGGAAGTTGCCGAAATGGTTGCCGCCACCCTTGAATTCTTTGATGACGTTCATGTCTTTGTCGTAGGCGACGCAGTGCGAATACGACTTTTGCACCAGATAGCCTTCCGAGCCGTAGAAGACGACGCCAATCTTGTTGCCCTTGGTCGATTGGAACAGCTTGTTCAGGTCTTCATCGGCCGAATTGTCGACCGACAGCCCACGCGTTTCAAAAACGATGCACTTGTCGGGGTAATCGTAGATCGATACTTCGGTGTTTGCCGTGTCGCCCGCATCGACATAGCTCGGGTCTTTACGCTCGGCCTGGTAGCCGAGACGGCCACCATACGTGACCACGCTGATCGGGTGTGACATGATGCCCAAACCCCAGCGCGCGATATCGAATTGGTGTGGCCCCTGGTTGCCCGAGTCGCCATTGCCGTAAAGACGTTGCCAGTGCCAGTCGTAGTGGAAGCTCTTCCGTGTGAGTTTGGGATCGGTAAAGGGAGCGGGGCCCGACCAGAGGTTGAAGTTGACTTGGGCCGGGATGGGGTAGTCGCCCAACGGGTTGATCGACGTGCGCCGTTTGTAACAGAGTCCGCGCGCGAAGCGGACTTCGCCGATCCCTTTTTCCTCTTGCATGAACGCCACCGCGTCACGCAATGCCTGGCTAGATCGGCACTGGGTCCCGACCTGGCACATACGTTTGTATTTTTCGGATGCGGCGACCAACGCCCTGCCTTCGGCGACTTCATGGCAAATCGGTTTCTCGATGTAAGCGTCCTTGCCCGCTTGCATGGCCCACACACCGCAGAGTGCATGCCAGTGGTTGGGAGTTGCTGTGCTGACAACATCCACGTTGGGATCGTCAAATGCCTCGCGCATGTCACGGACGAACTTCGGCTTGAATCCCTGCTTTTCCGCGATTTGAGCGGCACGGCTCTCACCGACTTTTTCGTCAACATCGACGACGTATTGAATGTCGGTGCGCGCATCATCCAGGTAAGCGCTGATGTGGTTGCCACCGCGTCCACGCACGCCGACCACCGCCACCCCTAACTTCTCGTTCGGATCCTTCGCATAGGCGATGTGAGGTGCTGCGTAGGCGGTTGCCGCAGCGGCCAGGGATGTGCCAAGAAAGCGTCGTCGCGAATAGCGTGTCATGCATTACTCCTTCGTGAATGAGGCCGACCAAGGTGGGGGAGGGCTGGAAGTGTCGACGTTGCGGCAGGCTTTTACCAGCATCGATTCTATCGATTGTCACAAAACGGTCGATGAGCGGATGCATACTGCCGCAGTTTTCGCAACTCGGCAGCTGTTTTTACCCTCAAGAACGACTCGTAACGGATGCCTAAATTGTACACTCGCGTCGCCGTGGAAACTACTCGGGACCAAGAATCTACCTGCCTGGACGTTTCTGGACGCTGGTCGTTTCAAACCATGCGACGGTCGCCCGAGAACCGAGGAGGAGCCAAAAAAGCCTGTCCAAGCGCCTGGTCAGCATGTGGAACGGTTTGGCATTGGCGACGCCTGCTGCTGGTCTTGTGACCGGATTCGAGGCTCTGCCGAGAGCCATGAATCGGTGCACGTTGGTATTGCGGCAACGGCTTCAGAAAAAGGTGGCATCCGCCGACGCTGGCTGTGATACAATGAGGCTTGCGATGTTGCCACACCCCTTGGGGCCCGACGGCAAAAACTGCTTGAAGAGGTGTGCTTTTGGGGCATAGAGTGAATGGGCATAAGTGGTGCGTGGCGTCTGTTTTGCCGCAGGCGGAATGCGGTTTTGGTGTTGCGGGAGCCGTGGTGTTGCGGGAGCCGTGGTGTTGCGGGAGTGAGGGTGTGGAGGAGCGAGACGGTGAGTGAACAAGTGGGTCAGCCGGACGGATTGAACGAGCGCCAGTTGGCGCGTTTGGAAGAGCATGTTCGTCGTGGCCAACTATTGTCTCCCGAACAACTGCTCCAAGCCGCCTATGCGCATCTGGAAGATGTCCAAGGCGAACAGGCACAGCATCCCGAGATTGACCGGGTGTTGGCCGAGTCGATTTGCCACGTGCTGGGGCGTGTGGTTTCGGAGTGGGATGTCTTTTCGCCGACGCAGCAGTCATGGTTGCGTGGCGCATTGTGGTATTTCATCAAGAGCGACGACGACCAGCCTGATTTTCAAGCGGACGGCTTTCGAGATGACCAGGAAGTGTTGAACGCTTGTTTGCGATTTGCCCAACGCGACCAATGGACACTGCCGTCGGAAGGCCTGTCCGATTGACTGGCAGCAAAGGCGACTGGCAGCAAAGGCGATTGGCAGCAAAGGCGATTGGCAGCAAAGGCGATTGCCACCTCTGGCGGAGTCCTTGCCATTTGTGCGTCGTGACCTGCTGGCCACGAAATGCACAACAGGCGCAATCGTCATCAACGGGATTTCCCGCATTGACGAGTCGGTATTCGATCACGTAGTGCCCTCGCCATGCCACCCCGCCGCTAGCCACATTCTATATTTGAGCGATTGGTCGTTGTCCTGACGATGAATTAACACCCACGCATGGAACGGGACTCGCTG
This sequence comes from Planctomycetota bacterium, assembly GCA_024277285.1. Next base: position 36,885 of record JAJRVM010000016.1, on the reverse strand, counting down.
CCCGTCCGATCTATTGTTTTTGTCCCCATAGAGACTTAGATCGAAATGAGGAAATCATGAGAAAGCACTTGATTGCATTGGCTGCTTTGGCCAGTCTTTTTCTGGCGTTTGCTGCTTTTGGTGCCGAACCAAGTTGGGATCCGGCCGTTATCAAGTTTGGTGCGGAACGACAGAGGATTCGAAATACGGACGTTCTTCATCGTCCCTACCGGCCTTTGCACTTCTACGGCAACACGATCCGTCGCCGTCACTATCGCGGCCGCGCCATGCCGATAGGACGCACCGGTGCTCGATCGCCCCGACGCTGATGCTGAAACGGTGGCGGTTCCCGGCACTTCTTGGCCAAGCTGGTCACACTAGCGGTCCGTGCTGGGCCCAAGTTACGTGCGTGCATTTCTGCGCGTTCACTTTGCGGTACCGTGTCCAGTCACGGTGAGCCAAAAATTTTGCCATTTTTTTCCTTCTTACATACGGCCCAACAGAACCAGTTGCGGGCGCTCGGCGTATTGGCTATTGCGCTGGCGACCAGCCGACGCGCTCCCCCGACGCGACTGTCTAACGTCGGTCGAGTTGGTGAGCGTCGTTGCGCGGTGGCAGTCCTTGCGCTGGTGTGCCAGAAGGCTGGTTCAGGCAAGCTTGACCACGATAGACTTTGTCCACTCGACATCGAATAATAGTGGGATTCTGGTGTGGTTGTGTGGTGGCTGGTCGCGTCCCTGGTTCTGCGGCAAGGTCGCGTCCCTGGTTCTGGGGCAAGACGTGCTGCCTAGTACATTGCGACGCGGCAGGCGGCGGCGGACGTTCGACGCGAATTGGGGCTAAGGACGGAGCGAGTCGCCGTGCAAGGGCAGTCAAGAATAGCTAGCATCGGTAACTCGGCCGGGGGGATTGTTAAGTGAGAAAATCCCGATTGGTGTTGTAAATCGCCATTTGTTCGGGATATTCTTATGTGTGGGATCGGTGATCCCTAGGAGAGTCGAAGCGAGAATTGGGGTAGCCCTGAACAAGGAAAGGGATCGCGATGGAAAGCACAATGGACAATCGCATTCGCATCGACGAAGCGGCGGGAATGACAGGCGATGTGTTGAAGTGTGTGAACGGAGTGTTATCGCGCAGTTGTCACTTCACGCGTCATTGGCGCGAGATCACCTGCGACTACGACGATGGTGTGTTAACGCTTCGTGGCACGGTACCGAGCTTCTACTTGAAGCAGGTCTTGCAGTCGATACTAAAGGATGTTCCGGGTGTCGCTCGAATAGACAATCGAGTTGACGTAATCTCGGCTGCAGGGTTGAGTAGTGTGCGTCGTTGCATGTTTTGACGCTAGGTCGCCTGAGTATCTCGCCTGCCGTCGACACAGCCTTTGTGGCTGAGGGAGAGTACTTACGATCCTGCGGTTTCTTCCGCAGGATCGGGGCTCGCGTTCTATGGCGCGCCCCATTGTGCCACAGAGAAGTTTTCTTGGCCCAAACGTTAGCGCGCCCAAACGTTAGCGCGTCTGCTCGGGCTTGCGCCACGATGGCCGAGTTGGTCGATCGTTGCGCTGCTCTTGCTCTCGCCGTGCTGGCCGCACACCGGCTTCCTGGCGTCGATCGTGAGGTCCCTGCAGTGACGTGTTGACGGTCGTGTCGGCCGTTTGCAGGAGTCGGTAGAAGATCATGACATCATCGGGCGTGCGGCTGATGGTGACGGCATCATCTGGGATCGCGGCGTTATGGAAGAGTTGGCGGCTTGCTTGTGCGTCGCGTTGCAAGAACCCTGTCCAGTCGACCAGCCAGTGGTAATCGGGCGTAGCGTACTGATTGGCGTCTTTGAAGACGGCGATGAACACTCCGCCTGGCTTGAGCATGGCATAGAGTGATTTGAGCAGACGCACGAGGACTTCATCGCTGAGGTAATCGAGCAGACCGATCGTATAGACGATGTCGACGTGGCCGAATTCGCGGATATTTCTCTGTGCGTTGATCATGCGCAGAGCATTGTACTGTCGAAAACTGACGTTGTCGCCGATACCGGCCTTGGTCAGCCGCTGCGCCGAAAAGAGGAGCGCGTCCGTATCGAAATCGACGTTAGTGAAATGGGCATTCGTTTCTTTAATAACGGGAGCAAGTTCCAGTACTTCCCGGCAAGGGCCGCAGCCGATGTTCAAGACCTGCGCATTGGGACAGCTGCGCAATTGCTCGGCCAGCATGTCACGCATTTTCTCACGTCGATTCTGGATGCCATGTGCGAGGGTGGCAGCAAGGAAGTAGCGATCCAGCAGTTGGCCGATTCCTTCGGACGGGGTCCGGTTATCATACACCGTGTCAATGATCTCGTAGTCGCCAGGGTAACCACGCGGCCATGTTCGTGCGCGGTTCATGAGGTAGCTCTTCGAGAAAAATTCGTGCGTGCGTTTTCGGAACTCGGCTTGTTTCTCACGAACTGCTTTGGGGTCGTCCAGTTGTGTTTCCATCGTTTCGCACAACGCTTCGACATGATGGATCTGGTCTGACAGTTCACGGGTCAGGAGGTCGAGCTCACCACCAGAGGTTGCGCAGCGTTGCTCGAGCGCCGCAAGGTAGTGGTTCAATTGGTCAACTGCATTGTCCAGTTGCTGTTCGGGACTGGCAGCATTAGCGCCAGATTGTTCGACGTGATTGTATTGTCCCGCGAGTTGTTTGTGAGAATGGATTGTCGTCTTGCGCATTGTTTACCCCGTTTCGTCTTTGAGTCGAGATTGTTGGTGCGGACCTAGCCAAAACCCGCACGCCAAGTAGAAATAACACTGCACGCGCCATGCCGTCCACTCAACTGCCTGATACCCCGAGGGGAAGAGTGGTGGTGCCGCTACGATAGCCTGTCGTTCGTAAATTTGCTCGTCTTCATCGAAGACTTTGGACCATCAATGTAACAGAGCATTGATCATTCCAAAGCGGAAAGACGAGACGTCACGTTGCGGGCGTGAGGATTACTACTTGTGGGGATGGTAGACTCTAACGGCGGTGCGGATTGGCGAATCGGCGCGGCGGCTTGGCTTACCCGGACGTGATGCACTACGCAGTCGACAATGCCGTTGCAGCTTCAAGCTGAAGTCTTCGCAGTTTGCCCTGTGTTTCATATGAGGAGCACTTGTAGGGGAGCTGGCGTTTCCTCGTACGTGTGCGTCTGGAGGCTGTGGCGCGCGGAGGTTCGATTGTAGGGGCGCTGCGAAAAAGTTTTTTCGCATTTGCGTGGTTTTCTGTCAGTGTCGGTGGCGGTTGTGGTGGACTGGCAATGTGTGTCGCGCTGGTGCCGTTGGCTGAGCGCGTCCAGCGCGCGTCAGGCCTCAGGACGTGTTGTAGAATTCGCGGAGGAGCGGCTCGGAGCCGAAGATAGTTTGGCCTTGCTCGACAATCGAGGTTGAAATCGAACCGACTGTGCGTTGGGAACCGTATTCAAGACACGTTCTCATGGCATTCAAGTCGTGCTGTGTGACTTGATGCGTGGTCGTCTTGGACCTTTTCACGATTCGCCAGCGACTCGATCGTATCGAACAAGATCGCTGGTTCGATCGGTTTGGTGACATATCCATCCATGCCTGCATGCCGGCAGGCTTGCGCGAAACCATCTGAGGCATGGCCGGTCATTGCGACGATCGGCGCAGATCGATTTGTTTCGCATTCGAGCGCTCGGATGCGTCGCGTCGCGTCGATCCCATCCATTTCGGGCATCTCGACATCCATCAACACGACATCAAAGCGCTCTTGCTGAAACATCGCGACGGCTTCTTGCCCGTTATTGACGGTGCGAACGGTGTGTCCGCGCAGCGTCAGCAAGCCGACGGCCACTTCTTGGTTGACGATACTATCTTCGGCCAGCAAGATGCGCAATGGTTTGGTTGGCGGAGCCATGTATTCCGCACCGGGCGGCGTGGGCGGATCACTATCACGTTGACGGGAGATCAGTAACTGCAGCGCATGGGTGCGTAGTTCACGCGCATGCATCGGCCCAGTCACATGCAGAATGCGCTGCCACGCATCGAAGTCGACGTCCTGATTAAGGTCGCCGGGAGGCGAAATGAGCAGGAGGGGGAAACGTTGCGTGGCGGCGGCGCCGCTGACATGGTCGGCGATGCGTGCTGCCGAGAGACTGGGGTGTGCGCGGCCAACGATGACCACAAGTGTGTTCTTATCGGGCGATTCATCCAATTGGGTAAACGTTTCGATTGCCTGTTGGAACGTTGCCACGACAGTGACGCCCATACCGATCGACTCGAATAGTTCCACATACATCGAGCGGCTGCTGGCATTGTAATCGATGATCAGCGCATGGGCCTTGCTCGGTGTCAGGTGGTCGGGTCGCAAGTGCCTGTTGGCCGAAGTGTTTTCGTTCTTGCGCTGTGAGAACTGAGCTGTGAAGTGGAAGGTACTTCCCTTGCCAACTTTACTCTCGACCCACACGCGTCCGCCCATGAGCGCGACCAATTGCGAGGATATGGCGAGCCCCAAACCGGTGCCGCCAAAACGCCGCGTTGTGGAGGCGTCTGCCTGTGAAAACGACTCGAAGATCCGTTCCTGTTTCCCTTTGGGAATCCCGATTCCCGTATCCCGGATCGTGAAAAGGACTTCGAGTTTGTCGTCCACGAGTCGCTTGGCGCGCACATTTACGTAAACTTCGCCCTCTTCGGTGAATTTCAGGGCATTACCAACCAAGTTGACGATGACTTGACGAATTCGGCCTGCATCGCCGAGGACTTGGATGGGCAGATCGGGGGCGACGCGGCAGACGAGTTCCACATGCTTTCGTGTGGCCGCCGCACCGAGGACGCGAACTGCATCAATGACCACTTCATGCAGATCGAACGCGGCGCATTCGAGTTCCATTTTTCCAGCCTCGATCTTCGATACATCGAGGATGTCGTTGAGCAGACGCATGAGCGCCTCGGCCGATTGATGGACGGTATCGAGGTAGGTGCGTTGTTGCGAGTTGAGTGGTGTTTTGAGTGTCAGTTCCGACATCCCCATGATGCCGTTCATCGGTGTGCGAATCTCGTGGCTCATGGTCGCCAGGAACTGGCTCTTCGCCTGGTTGGCCGCTTCGGCGGCTTCCTTGGCTTCACGTAGATCGTCTTCTGTTTCGATCAGCTCTCGTGTGAGTCGTTCGAGTTCTTCATTGGATTGAGCGAGTTCTCTGGCGCGTGCTTCGGCGGCGGCGGTCCGCTCGGCCACGCGTTGTTCGAGTGTCCTGTTGAGGCTCTGCAGTTGCTCGAACCCTTCCGCGTTCTCCAGGGCGGCGCCGGCGATTGCGGCAATGAAGCTGGCCAATTTCTCCTCATCCGGTCCGAACAGACGGTGGACGTGTCGGTGCACGACATAGACGCACGCGATCGCTCGGCCACGTACATAGACCGGGACACACAGCGCCGAACCGGTGCGACTCGTCGCGTCATGGGCACGCTCGTCATTCAGGTTGTTGAGCCGGTTAGCGTCAAAGGCGATGGCCTTGCTCTCGCGCACGCATCGTTCGACCATGACGCGGTTGAACTTGCAGTCCTGCTCATCATCAAACGGTTTTGCTTGCGTACGTTCACCCAGTTGAGTGATGTTCAACAGCAAGCAGCGTTCGCCTCGCAAGAGGTGTTGTGCGGCTTGGCGAACTTCGGTGAATACATCCTCGGGCGTGAGTGCTGAGGCGATCTTTCGGCCCGAGTCGAGTACGGTACCGAAGCGGTCAACCAGAGACAACGTTGCGGAATCGGAGGGGCTTGAGTCATCATGCGGAGTTGCCAGTCCAGACGTCGTCAGCTCGTTCAGTAATTCGGTCGCCTCGGCCAGTTGCTCGGCCGCGTTGGGCCATTGGCACTCGAGGCCGATCTTTCCGCGTTGCTCAAGCGTCAGTGCATATTCATGTTGTTCACCGAGGCTGCGTGCCAGTGTCAGGCTCTCGTCGAACATGCGTTGTGCTTTGCGTCGCCGACCTTGCATGGCCAGCACGATCGCATACTCACGCAATGCGCGGGGAATGTCATTGCGGCAGATGCAAGCCGATCGGATGGCCTGCCGCGCGGCAACTGCGGCACGCCGCAATAGTCGCTGCCGTTGTTTCGGTGTCAAGTGGCTGCATTGCTCCACCTGTCGGCGCCGGCAGGTTGCCAGCCACGTCAGCAGAGGGATCGTGTAAACGGTTTTAACATGCGTTTCATTGATCAGCTTCACTGCCCGTTCGATCAACTCCGTCGCCCCGGTTACGTCGTCATTGCCCAGTCGCCGCACTCCTTCTGCCAGCCAGACTTGGGCGATACTCTGAGTATCTTTCCGGTCTCGAGCGAGTTCCCGAGAGACAATATCTTCGGGGATCGCGCCGCCCGATGCGCGTGACCACACGTCCAGGATGATTCCAGATGCTTGTTCGTCGCCCAGTTCCAAACCTGACCGGTAGTTGCGTTTGCATTCCTCAATGGCGCCACGCATGTCCCCCAAGTGATAGAGGGCCGCCGCCACTTGGTAGCGAGCCGTATGCACTTCCCAGTAGTCGCCGGTGCGTTCGAGCAATCGCAAAGCTTCACGGCAGGTCTCGATGCACTGCGAGAAATGCGACTCGGTGTAGAGCAAGATGCCCGAATAGTGATGCGACTGGCCTTGACCCCAAAGATCTCCCAGCTGTTTGCGGATGTCGAGCGATTTGCGCGCATAGGTCATGCCGCGACGAAATCCGGAGGCAATCCCTTTGGTGAACCCGGAAACGACGCTCATTGCTGGTGCGTGCGAGGAGTAGGCGTGTGCCAATTCCAAAGAGGGTGGATAGCGTTCCGCCAGATTCATCTCGCGCAGGTGCGCCCAGAGTGAAACATAGGTGCCGCGCCCGTACCAGTAGGCCAAAGCCAGGCCGTTGAACAGGCGGACGGCCAGCTGCTCGGCCTCACTAGGGACGCGGTGGCGACGATGGACGAAGAGACGCGGTAGTAGCGTATGAAGCGTCTGAACCCAGATTTCCCAGGCGAGTACGGGGAACGCCAACGCGTCGTAGCGAGGGATCACTTGGCCGAGGCCGCGCAACGCTTCCTCCAAATAGTCAATCGCCTGCTGAATGGCTCCGCGTTTCTGATGCAACTCGCCCAGCTTTCCGCAGATGTGAGCGCGCGCGACGTGGCCGGTTGCTAACTCCGCGGCACGTTGGAACAGAGTCTGGGCGTCGTCGTAGCGGCCGCGCAACATGAGTACGTCACCCAGGCCTTCGGCAACTTGGAATTGGACGGACGTGGGCGCCGAGGCGGCGCCACGTTCGGCGATCCGATATTGCTGTTCGGCGATTTCCAACGCGTGCCGCAGACGCGCCTGTTGCGCCGCCTCGAGTGCGTAACGAAGTGCTTCTTCGCTCATCCCCGCAGCGTCGAAATGGTACGCCAGCTCCGAAACGCGTTGCGGAGCGTGTTGTTGGAGATGGAGTGCCGCACGGCGGTGCAAAGCGGTGCGCTGTTGGTCGTCGACGCGTGCCAGCAACGCTTCACGAATCTTGTCGTGGACAAATGTGCATTGAAACCCGTTCGCGCGAACCCACACCATGTGCCGGCTGCGCGCTTCATTTAACGCCGCGACACTTTGCGATCCAGTCTGCCGCGCCAGTTTGGCCGCAAAGGCCAAGTCGAATTCCTTGCCCAGAATGGCGCCGCTGCTGAGTAACGCTGTGACGGATTCAGGAAGTAATTTGATGCGGTGTGTGAGGAATGATCCTGCCTGACTGGATGATTGCAAGTTGGCGATCGCCAACGGTTCGACTCGCCAGCCATTGTGGTCGGGGACCAACGCATTCGATTCGACCAGTCCGCGCAAGACGGCAGAGGCCATGAATGGGCTACCTGCGGAAAGCTCGCGCACAACGTCGATGGCCTGGTCGGGAAGCGGGCCCGCCATCGATTCTGCGAGTTGGCGGATTTCGGCCGGCGAAAAATCGCCGAGCTGCAGGTGGGTGTCAGCATCGAGCGATCGTAGCGTATGATCGGCAGGTGTCTCTTCGGAGCGAAAGGCGAGTACGAGGAGCACGTGCGAGCTGGTTGCGTTCTCCTCGCTTCGCATGCTGTCCCATCGTTCCAGCAACTTGACGGTCAGCTCGTCGCTCCATTGGCAATCATCTAAGATGATCATCGCCGCACGCGATTCGGTACCCAGTGTATGGAGGAAGTGAGCCAGTGCTTGGACGTTGCGGTTTTCACCGAATTGTTCCGGCATGCTGGCACCGGTCGTGTCCCATGCCAGTTCTTCGGCAATATTCGGTAGGGCGGCGGCAACGACGTCTCGGTAATCTCCCAATTGTTCAACGATTTGCTTTTCGAGGTCCCGATCGGCCTTGGCCGTGTGTATGAACTCGTCGACGACGCCGTCGAGCAAGTGGAACGGGCGCTGCGCAATGTTGCTCGATGCGGTCCCACGCAGCACCCACATGTCTTGCCCCACGCCGCGTCGCGCCATCTCGACCAGCAGACGCGTTTTGCCGCTCCCCGATTCACCTTCAAGTCGTATGAGGCTCGAACTGCCGCCACGTACGCGGTCAATCTCCCGATCGATCTGTGCCAATTCGCGTTTGCGGCCAACCAGGGCCGGTTCGGTCAATGTTGACCGAAGGTCCGAGGAACCGACGACCAGGTGCGGGTCATGTTCGCCACGATCGAGCGCTACCAAGATCGCCTGCAGGTCGCTCAAGGCTCCTTCCGCCGATTGGTAACGATCACGTGGGTCCTTCCGCAGCAATCGTTGAATCACGTCCTCCAAGGCACGCGGCAAGCACTCGTTGGCAACGTACAGTTTGGGGACCGGCGCCGTCATGTGTTCAAACAACAGTTTTCCAACCGAGTCGCCTTGGAACGGTGTGCGACCGGTCAGGCATTTGTAGAGCAAAATGCCGGCGGAGTAGAGGTCAGAGGGTTCGGCTACGTCGACATCCATGGCGCCGGCCTGTTCTGGAGACGTGTAGAGCACGGTCTCGGCGGCAAGATCGTCGGGAAGTATCTCGACCAACACCGCCTGAGTCAAGCCGATGTCGATCAACGTCGCATTGAGTCGGGCGTTTCTGCTGTCGAGAACAACGTTGCCCGGCTTGATATTGCGATGCAGAATGTGGCGAGCATGCAGTTCGTGCAATGTGTGAAACAGGCAGATGCCCAAGGAGATCGTGTCGCGTACTCCCAAAGGACCTTGCTGCAATCGTAGCTCCAACGACACACCGGGCGTATAGGGCATGACGAAAAAGAGGTGGTCACCTTCCGATCCGACATCCAACAGCGGTGGACGCTCTAGGTATTGCAGTTCGCAAAGCTGACGGCACTCTTGTTCGAGTCGCATTCGCATGCCGTCTGGAATGACCTTGCGTTGGATCGTCTTGACGATTACCGGTTCGCCACGCCGTTGATCTTGTGCCAGGAGCGTCTGGAATTGGTCACCCGCTTTGAGCAGTCGTGTGGCGTGGTATCGATGGGCGAACGTAACGGCCACTTGTAGCGGTGTACCAAGACGTGGCACCGCGTTGCCGTCGTCTGGCACGGTGTTGCCGTCGCCTGGCGCGTGGAAGTCGTCTGTCGGTGCCGGTTTGCGCATCATGATGAAGCAAGTTGTTGTGGGGGCCCGTTCGCGTGGGCGCACGCGTGGATGGTCATTTCGCCAGCCTTCCGTGGCATGGCCTCAGTTCACACTCTGCCGGTAGGAGTTCGACACCCAGGAAAATGTAGCTTGCTCGCGACAGACCATTCACGGCGTGCTGTCGTTTACACGGCATGCGGCGACGATGGCACAAGACTTCGAGCGGGTGGCGGGAGTGATAGCGGTTACGTCGGTTCGCTGGCGCTGCGGTGGGCAATATTTGGCCGGCCGTCGTGGTCGTGGCCATTTCCGGCAACCCCCAACCCACTCCCGGGAAGGAGCCGAAACCACTTCGCGGGGAACGGCATCAGGTCATTTGTCATGACGGTCGACGCGTTGCGGTCGCGGCGGCCAAGACACCGGGAAGTTCGCCAAGGAGTTCGCAGTCTGGCATTGGCCAGCAGTTTGGTTGTTGGCGAAAACGCGTTTGGAAACGGTGTCTAGCACTCGGCTTCGACGAGGCCGATCGGATCCGCAAGTGCCTTTTGCAGTCGTTCGAAATCGTTCTGGCAACGCAGTAGTACGTCGACGATGTCGGGGTCGAAGTGCTTGCCTCGAGCTTCACAAATGAGTTCCAAGGCTGTCTCGTGGCTGTAGGCCTCTTTGTAAACGCGTCGTGATGTGAGCGCGTCGTAGACGTCCGCGACGGCAACGATGCGACCGCAGAGTGGGATATCTTTTCCGGCCAGGCCACGTGGGTATCCGCTGCCGTCAAACCGCTCGTGGTGCGACCAGGCGATGTCACGTGCCAACAGCAGGAAGCGGGCCTCCGGGTGCGAGGCTGCCAGGACGTCGAGCGTTTCGCCGCCGATCACGGTATGACGCTTCATGACATCGAATTCCTGCTCGTCGAGTGGGCCGGGTTTGAGCAGGATGTGGTCAGGAATTCCCACTTTGCCGATGTCGTGTAGCGGACTGGTCAGGTAAATCATCTGCACAAAGTCGCCATCGACTTCCGGAGGTGGGTTGTCGCTACGACGAAGTGCGTCGGCCATGATCCGGCAATATTCGCGAATGCGTTCGAGGTGAGCCCCCGTGTCAGGATCACGCGACTCGGCCAATTTGGCCAGTGCAAAGATGGTCAGATCGCGACTCTCAAGCGACAAAATTCGCTCGCCGACGCGCAGGCGTACTTGTAACTCCTCCGGTTGGAATGGCTTCGTGATATAGTCGTCGGCACCGGCATTGAGTCCTTCGACGACGTCCTGTGTCCGGTTGTTGGAGGTCAACAGGATGACGTAAACGTAGGCCCCGCTAAAACGGTGACGGATCTTGTGGCAGAGCTCCACGCCGCTCATCTCGGGCATACACCAATCGGAGACAACCATGCGGATCTCGCCCTCGCGGATCAGATCGAACGCGTCGCGGCCATTGCGGGCGACGGTCACCTTGTATCCGAATTGGGTTAATGAGTGTTCGAGAATCGTCGCAGTGACATCATCGTCGTCCACCACTAGCACATGTGTGCGATTTGTTGTGAGATTCAATCGTCTCCCTCCGATCCAACGTGTTTGGCCAGGCACCCAACGGCTACGGCGTTACGAGAAGCTCAACGTCGAGACGGTGTTGGCGAACCGAGTCCATTCAACCTCTAGTTGCTCGATGTTCGCCCGGATTTCTTCCATGTGTTCGGTGCGTGCTAACCGCTCGATTTCCGAGGCGAGCTGATAGATCGCGGGCGCCGAGACGTTGCCCGATGCCCCTTTGATGCGGTGTGCCGCCTGTGCCACCGCGCCGGTGTCGTGATTACTGACACCTTGTTCCAATTCGCGAAGATCGACACAAAAACGTTCTTGGAACTTCGCCAAAATGCGCTCCGCGATCCCGGTGTTACCCATGCAACGTGCGATCAGTTCGTCAACGTTGATGATTGCGTTACGCGATTCGCATATGGTCGGATTCATCTGCTGCCCCCCGAATAAAAAATATTCTCGCTCGCCAAGTTGATACTGCCAAGTTGATACTGGCTGTGTCCGCCAGTGAACGCGCCGCGAATGATCAACCGCTTGCACGTCCCCTCCGGACGCTTGTGGAACTAGCCGACACCGTGTTGACCGGACTCGTCCATTGCAACGAAAATGCTTGCGGTCACGGCCACGCAGTATCCCGTGGTACCACGCAATCAGTCGTTGGCAAGCCGTTTCGCTGTTCGTGACCAATAGGACGTGATCATGGCTACCTCGGTCTGTACGAGTCTACCTCGCAGTTGCTCGACAGGCAAAAATTGTGCCGATACCTACGTTCACGCATGCTTGGGCAAGCCGCAGCGGACGTGTAGGCAGTTGTGGTTAAGCCGGTGTTGCGTGCCGTGTGGCCTGTTTACGGCTCGATGACGGCGTCGGACTCAGACCCAAACGCGCATGATGTTCCGATCGTGTGCAATAGATAGGTTGCAACAGCCTACGGGCATCGTCTACTGGCGAGGCAGGGTGCTCAGGATGTCTTCTTTCAGCCCCCGTCGAATTCTTTGTCGACACGAGGCGTCGCGTGCTGAAACGGCTTCCTTGATTCGAGCGGGCGGCGCGAGTCTCCTCGCGACGTGGCGTAAATTTCATGTTGGTTCTTGCGATTGACGGACAACTGTGTCACCATTGACATGACGCGCGGAGCCAACGGAGCGGTAGTTGTTGGCCCCCCGCTGGGGTCGCGTTGTCAGGCGTTGTCACGATCGCATGAATTGCTCTTGTGCCCGGCGTGTGCAGGTGTCATGTTATTGCGACATGGCCTGACGACTTGTTGCCACCTTGCCCGCCGGTGCCGTGTCCACGCCTGTGCAACAGCCTCTGGTAATACGAAATGGAAGGTCCGGTCTAGGCCGGCCATAATGATCGAGTCGTGATGCGTTCTGAATAACGTCCGTAGCGCGCACAAGAGGTCCTTTACAAGCTTACAGCAAATGCCACTTGAGAACGGTTAACATTCTCATTCGCCTCGTTTGACGACACGGCGTAGCTGGTGGTTTTTCGGTATATCGCGACTACGAACGCAAATTGCATTCGCTCGAGTCACGCGGCATCGCGTTGCTCACAGCGTGCGTCTGCGTATTGCCGTGGACAGAGCTTGATCGAAAGGGCGGAAATGAAAATCGCCTGGGCCTCGGATTTACACCTGGTGTTTCTCGCGTCTGATGCACCTTCTTCGTCCGCAAGTTGTTTGCACGAGTGGTTAGCGGATCTTGCGCGGCAGGCGTTCGACGCGTTGGTGATCACCGGAGATATCTCCGAAGCACCTCGATTGCATGAGCATCTTGAGTTGCTCGAACGGTATGTCGACCGTCCTATCTATTTTGTGTTAGGCAATCACGACTATTATCGCGGCTCGATCGAACAGGTCGTGCCTGCCATACGCACCTTCACCGCCGAAGCGAAACACCTGCATTGTCTGGATGTCATGGAGCATATTGAATTGACCCCTGACATGGCGTTGATCGGGCATGGGTGTTGGGGAGATGGTGGGTATGGTGACTTCTTCAACAGCCGCATCATGTTGAACGATTGGAAAGTGATCGAAGAACTGCGTCGATGGTTGAAGGGTCCTTGGCGTCTGGCTTGCATGAGCAGGTGTGGGGCGTGTGAAGATGAAGTGATGAAGATCAAAGTTGTCCCCGAGGACTTGGATCGCGACTCGATCGCCGAACAGATGCGCATGTTGGGCCAGCGCGGCGCCGAGCATATACGTAGTGTTTTGCCGAGGGCTCTGGAAGCGCGGTCGAACGTCATGTTGTTGACTCATGCACCACCTTTTGCACCACGCTGCGTTCGTACTAAGACAAATTGGGATTGGTGGGCCCCGCATGCCGGTTGCAAAGCGGCAGGCGACGCGATTGAAGAGATCATGAACGATTATCCCGATTGCGAGCTGTTGATCCTCTCCGGCCATGTTCATTGCGCGTCGTGCATCCAAGTAACTCGAAATATCGAGCAACGGACGGCGTCGGCTCAGTATGGCGAGCCGAAGATTGAAGAAGTGATAGATCTCTCGGTTTTCTAGCGTGCCACTTCGGAAGTTGCGCGTGCAACTTGGCCTTGCTATACGAAGAGAATCTGGGATGGATCATATTGTGCGGCGCGCCGACGCAAACGCAGTGTTCTTGCCGCGAGACTTCATTGAGACGGCCGAGGGGTTGTTGTTCGCGGTGGTGGCTCACGGCACCGAAGCTGGACGCACGCTTGGGTTCTTGCGCTATGTACGCGACGATGGAACGCTGCGTAAAGTCGCCACCGACGAGGCGAATCGGTTGCTGCAGCGCCGGTATCCCGAGTATCTGTTTCATTCTGCGCGGCGAGATGTGGTGTTACATGGCGTGCCGCTTGAGCGGATTGTGACGCACTACCATCCGATCGATCGGATGGCGGAGCTCGTCGGGGCGGACCGCAACGATTCACTGGAGCAAAAAACGGTCAGTATGGCGTGTATGCTGAAGAGTGGCCGGTGCGAAGTGCCATGGTTGGGGGTTACCGGGTCGGTTCTGGTTAACGCACACCAGCGGCGTTCCGACATCGACCTGGTTGTCTATGGCCGCGTCGCGTTCGCGTCGGCGCGGGAGCGTCTGCGGCTCGGATTGCGGCAAGGGGCGGTGCAACCGTTGAGTGATACCATGTGGCGGGAAACGTACGAGCGTCGCGGATGCAGCCTGGCGTTCGATCAATATGTGTGGCACGAACGGCGTAAATTCAACAAATGCATGATTGGCGGAACGAAAGTCGATCTGAGCTGCGTTGGGCCGGAGCAACCATGGGCTCGACAGGTTGGCAGGAAAGTGGAACGGCGTATGCTTCGAGCCACAGTGGTTGACGACCGCGATGCTTTTTCCTATCCGGCTCGGTACCTAGTCAATCATCCGCAGGTCCAGCAAGTAATTTCGTACAACCCTACCTACATGGGCCAGGCATTGGTCGGCGAGGAGATTGAAGCCGTCGGGTGGCTTGAGCGGCTAGAACACGGTCAATTTCGTTTACTCGTCGGCACCTCGCGCGAGGCGACCGGCGAGTATATTCGAGTGACGCACCGTGGCTCGGCTCTCTGAGTCGAGTGCTGATAAACGCTCATCGCGAAGGGCCAGGTTGGCGAAGGAAATGAACGGATCACAAGACGTGTGACGAAAAGAGAATTCCGATGAAACGGACCTTTCCCGTCGGGCCATCTCAGCTTGGTTCAGAATCGCGACACGTGAAAGGCATCCAACCGCCGGTATGATGCCACAACAACGGGGAGTCGTGGTATGGCCTAACGGGTGTGGCGATGGTAGACTGTGAACCAGCTTTCCGGCGCTTTGATATGGCGTTTCATCCCGGAGATTTTGACGGTGTGCGAAGTCTCAATATGAGGGTAGCCACCATTTTCATCGACACGTCGTGAAACGTTGTTATTCTGGCATTCACGGCATCACGCGCCCATAGCTCAGCTGGATAGAGCAACGGACTTCTAATCCGTAGGTCGCAGGTTCGAATCCTGCTGGGCGTGCTTCAGCCTGACAGTGGTGTCGCTTGCTGGCTTTGCCTCACCGCCCGGGAAAGATTCCCAAGCTACACAGTGTGGAACGCCGCTCCGCGGCGTTCGCATCGTCGGAACACCGTCCAATTGTGTTGCCGCCAAACGCTGCGAAACGGCCACTCACGGCCACTCACGGCACGGAGTGCCGTGCCACACTTCTTGGGAAAGATTCCCAAACTACTAGCAAGCCACTACCCAGGCCTCCGCTCGCCTTCGGCTTGCTCTGACCTGGGCTTCCATAGCATCGGCCTTTCAGGCCGAATGCGTCACGCCGCACCGGCAGGTGACACTGAGATGTCATTGTCCAGCCGAAAGGAAATGCAGCACGCGCGCTGAGCCACCACGCCTGTACGCGGGGCATGGCAGCGATATGAGCGTCTTTTTTGGCGGTTTCCCAGAGGATCTTTCTCTGGGCGCGGCTAACGTTGAGGCCGAAATGAAGAGTGGAATGCTACTTACGGTCAAGATCAAGGGATCGTTCGGCGGTATGAAACGCGATGTGACAGTTGTGTTGGAACGTTATGATGGTCAGACTCGATTTGGACAGCCAACCACGACAGATTGAAGGCAAAAGAAGATTATGGGCAAGGGAAAAGAGCTCGGTGGATTGCGTTGCGACCAAGCAGGCGTTTAGCCGCTTTCAAGCACCGTTCGCTTCAATGCACCTTGCGGGCCAGTGCCGTGAACGCGATCGAACTGTTCGTCAGCGACTCGCTGCCGGCGGCGAGCAAGCCGATTCCGATCAACCGCCTCCCTAATCGAGAATGTGCCCAACAAACCCTACGTAGGCAATCCGTTTCTTTGTTTCAGCTGAAAGGATGAACTGACGATGCAGTCTCTCACATGGGCGACCTTCGTGGTGGTTTTACGAAATGGTACGTTCCGCATACCATTCTTGAATCGCTTGGGATAGAATATCTGCGCTCGTATCCAGATGCATATCCTATGCCGCCAGACATGCGAGGACCACAAGATGCAGGTCGTGACTATCAAGGAGACCACCAATTGACTCAGTCGAGACACACGCTCGTTTCTTCGATCTGTTTTGCTATTACGGTAGTTTTCGCCTCCGTGGCACAGTCGCAAGACCTCGCGTCGCACCAGACTCGCACCTCGCCGCCGTGGGTGACGCGCGGAGTGATCTACCAGATCCAGGCAAGGGCTTTCACGCCGGAAGGTACCCTGAAGGCCGCGACCGCCCGATTGCCCAAGGTTGCCGATCTGGGTGTCGATATCCTCTACCTCTGGCCGGTTTTCGTTTCGGATGATGATCCCGATCCGGCCGGGTGGAGTCCGCGTCAAAGGAAGTCCGGTTTCAACAATCCTCGCAATCCCTACCGGATGAAAGACTACTATCACGTCGATCCGGAGTACGGCACGGATGCGGATCTGAAAGCGTTTATCGCCGAAGCTCATCGGCTCGGCATGCGCGTTCTGCTGGACATGGTCTATTTGCACTGTGGCCCGAATGCAGTCTTTCTCCAGGACCATCCGAACTTCGTCAAGCGAGACGCGGGCGGAAAGATCGTCACGGCAGCGTGGGGCTTTCCGGGGATCGATTTTTCCAATCCGGCGCTGCGCGAGTACCTGTGGAAGAACATGGAGTATTGGGTTCGCGAGTTCGGTGCCGACGGGTACCGTTGTGACGTGTCGGATCAGATTCCATTGGACTTCTGGACAACGGCCCGTGAGCGTTTGGAAAAGCTCCGGCCGGACATCTGTATGCTGGCCGAGGGTATCCGGCCCGAAGACCAATTGGCGGCTTTTGATTTGAATTACAGTTTTCCGTGGTTTGATACGGTGCAGCGCGTGTTTGAAGAAGACTCGCCCGCTTCGTCCATTCGCGAAATGTGGCAGACCATGGTATCGGAGCGCCCATGTGGCACACGCTTCGTCCGCTACATCGACAATCACGATATCGCGCAGAATTGCGGAGCGAAGCGGTTGGATGAGCGGTGGACTCACTGCGGCGTGGACGTTGGCCTGGTCCTGATCTTCACACTTGACGGTGTGCCCTTCCTGTACAACGGCCAGGAAGTAGCCGACCCGGCTCGACACAGCATCTACGCCCGCCTGCCCATCGACTGGACCAATGGCAAGACGCCAGCTGGCAAGGCCCGCTTGGAATTTTGCAAGAAGCTCTGCGCGATGCGCCGTGCCGAGCGGACGCTCACCGAAGGAGTGGTCGTTTGGCTGAAGAATAACCGGCCCGATTCGGTCCTATCCTTCCTGCGCCGCACCGACCGCGAGGAGATCCTCTCGGTCCTAAATGTTTCAAATCGTCCGCTGGATGTCGAGGTTGATTTGCCCAAAGACGCCGCATATCGGCCCCTACTGGTCAACGGTAGCAGCGCACCGCTGGCGGCCGGCCGAACGGTCAAGCTCGATGGTTTCGGCTTTTTTGTGGGGAAACGACCGAGCAAGGATGCGTCGCTGGGCGCGTCGCGAAGCGAGTCAGTGGATTACAGGCACCAGCCACCTGCTCCCTGACGCATTGTTGCCCCGCTCACGGCCGCGCGACCCCTGCCTGCTCGTCAGGCAGGTGAAGCAGTTTGACAGGCGAATCGCAGTCCCACCAACGATCTCACGGCCGAGTAAGCAGCTCACCAACACACCGCCGCTGCTTGCTGCTTCTCAACGTTTGACAGCAATAAGATTGGAGTGTCTTCACGCGGCACGAACGACGCGGAGCGGCGTTCCACACTACGTGGCTCGGGATTCTATCCCGAGGAGAGTGGCACGGCACTCCGTGCCGTTGCTTGCCGCTTCTCAACGTTTGACAGCAATAAGATTGGAGTGTCTTTACGCGGCACGAACGACGCGGAGCGGCGTTCCACACTACGTGGCTCGGGAATCCTTCCCGAGCGCAGTGAGGTTTCCATCTGCCGAAACCTTTCTATTGAAGTGAAGATGGCACAAGGGGTTGGCCGCCCTGCACCCGGGATGGAATCCCGGGCCAGTGCGCAATGGGGAAACCGGTTGGCGCTGCGGCACTGCGTGATCAGTGCGGCGGCTAATTGGCAATGCCTATCGGTGGGCAATGTACCTTGCAATGGGAAACGCGTCCGATCATGCAGTGGCACATACGGCGCGACGGTGTGGGGCTGCGCTGTGCGTTCGGCCGTCAGTGGTGCATCGTGAACCCGCAGTTCCGTTCGCCTCCGGGGGAGGCTAAGCCCGGCGGAGGGCTTTCTTCCATTGGCGTCTATTTGCGGTCATCATCGGTCCCCCTCCTGAACGTGCTGTTCATGACATCAATTCCGTGAACGGTTGCAGAAATGGAACGCGGTTGTTTTGGCTCTTTCAGACGCTCATGGTATGCTGTTGCCATGAGTGCCGATCATTGCCCCAACTGCCGAGCGGATCGAGCCGGCGGCGATACACCCTGTTCGCAGTGCGGCTGGATGCCGCTGCGCTCGACCGAAATATTGTTCGTCGACGACCAGACGGTGATTTGTCCGAACTGTGCCCGAGAGCGACCTCGTGGTGACGCAGTGTGTCCGCATTGCGGCACCCAGGAGATGCTTGCACGGGCGGCGATACACACGTCGACGTTTCGAATATCGAGTGTGATGCTGCTGACCACGCTGATTGCGGTCTGCTTGGCATTGGGGCGTTTCTCGCCATTTCTTGGCATCTTGTTGTCTTGTCTCCTGGCCTTCGCCACACTGCGAACGATCCTGCTGGTGCGCCATCGAAAGCGGTTCAAGTACCCCACCTCGCCACGTGATGTGATGCGGTTGTTTGGCATGAGTGTCGTGGGAATCATCGTTGCTTGTCTGGCGTTTGCGGTCGTTTGGGTGGTGCTGGCGTTTGTGACGATCGCGTTCTTCGGGAGGTCTGCGGGTGAGAGTCTTGGGTTCATCATTGCGGCGATTCTGATGATTGTCGCGAGCGAAGTCGGGGCGGTCGTATTGGTGGCATGGCGGCAAGAGGGGCGACGTATGTTGCTGATCGGAATCGTCGTGGCGTCGATTGCCGCATTCGCTGCCTTTGAGATTGCCGGTGGCGTCGGGAGCGGCGTCGCCGCGGGAATCGTACTCACGATCCTCCTCAATATCGGAGTTATTGCCCTGGCCCTCGCTTGCCGTCCCGGTGGGGCGTCCCGCGCCAAAGGGTGGATTGTCGGTTGCTCGGTTGGACTCAGTTCGGCGGGCGGACTTGGAATGCTGTTCGCGACCTCTCGGACTGGCGAGATGCTCGGCACCGCCTTCGTCGGGGCCTGCTATTTGGTTTGGCCGATATTGGTCGGTATCCTGGTACTCGAGGGGATGTGGAGTTGGGATGACGCTTTTCCGCCGGTTGCGACGCGTCACCCAGCGGTCATGACGGAGCGTTTGCCGAGCATGGCTGTCGACGATGAGGGGATTGCGTTTGCAGACGAGCCCGTGGCCGATGACGTGGGTGCCGACGTGGGTGCCGAGCAACCCGATTCAACGTCGGATGACGGAAGCTGACACGCGCGAAGTTGTGCTGCGCAAGTTGGCTGTGGCGGCACAGCAGAATTGCAATTTATTGCTCAATACGGGGCCCTTGCCGGGTGGGTCGATACATCCGGGCGACGCCGCGACGTTGCGCGCCGTCGGCAAGCACTTTCGGCATTGATCGTGCTATGAGAGGATCTGTTTCAAGTCCTCGGCGGTCAGCTTGCGGATCAAGCTGTCATTGGCCGTGATAATCGCGTTGGCCAGTTCCCGTTTACTGTTTTGCAGTTCCAGCACTTTTTCCTCCACCGTGTCGCGCGCGATGATCCGATAGGCGAATACAGGCTTGGATTGTCCGATGCGATGCACCCGGTCGATCGCTTGCATCTCGACCGCGGGGTTCCACCAGGGGTCGAGGATGAAGACGTAATCGGCCTCGGTCAGGTTCAGGCCTTGGCCACCGGCTTTCAGGCTGATTAAGAACACCTCGCAACCGCCGTTCTGCTGAAACCGATCCACCACTTCCTTACGGTTACGGGTCTGACCATCAAGGTACTCGTAACGCATCGACATTTTGTCCATGCGGTGCCGCACGATGGCTAAGAGGCTGGTGAATTGTGAAAAGACGAGTGCGCGGTGTCCTTCACCGGTGATCTCTTCGAGTTGTTCAAAGAGCGTATCGAGTTTGGCGCTCGATTCCTTGATCTTGCGCTTGTCGACCAGTCCCACGTGACATGCAGCCTGCCGGAGTCGCAGCAGTGCTTCGAGCACATGGATTTTGGATTGCCGCAGCCCCTTTTCGTCGATTACCTTGGAGAGCTTAGCACGATAGAAGTCGCGCAAGTCATTGTATTGCTTGCGTTGCTTGGGAGGCAGGTCACAAAAGAGCGTCTGTTCGGTCTTTTTGGGTAATTCGGTCAAGACCTGTTCCTTGGTGCGACGCAGAATAAACGGGGCAATGGCCCGTGACAAGTTGCGAAGCGACTGGCCATCATCGTTGCTGGCATTCTTGCAGACGGCGGCAAACGCGCGTGAATGCCCAAGCATGCCGGGATTCAGAAACTCGAACAACGACCAGAGTTCGCCCAAGTGGTTTTCGATGGGAGTACCGGTCAGGGCCAGACGCCGGTTCGCCTGGAGCAACAAGCAGGCCTTCGCGGCTTGGCTTTTGGCGTTCTTGATCGCTTGCGCCTCGTCCAATATGACCATGTCAAAGCGGCGGTCTTTCAGTTCGACGATATCGCGGCGTAGCGTTCCGTAAGTGGTTAAGACCAAGTGGGCGTCGTCCAGTTGGTCGGTTACGTGCTTGCGCTCGATCCCAGTATAGTTCACCACGCGCAGTCGTGGTGTAAAGCGTTTGGCCTCGTCAATCCAGTTGAATATCAGGCTCTTGGGTACGACGGCCAATGACGGCAAACGCGTTTCGTCCTTCTTGAGTCGTTGGAGCCGCCTGGCTTCGAGCAAAGCGAGCACTTGGACGGTTTTTCCGAGGCCCATATCGTCGGCCAGGCAGCCACCGATTTCCAAATCGCTGAGGAACTTGAACCAACCCAATCCCTCACGTTGGTAGTCGCGCAACGTGCCTTGAAAAGTGCGTGGCGCGTTCTTGGGAGCGATGCCTTCAAACGAACGCAAACGTTGGCGGAACCGTGCGAACGAAGCGTCCACCCGCAAGTTCTTTTGTTCGGCCAGCAGCGTGTCGAGCAAGAGCGCTTGCGAGCGTTTGAAGCGGACTTTTCCGTCCGTCGTTTCGCCCAATTCGGCCAGTTCGGTGTATCGCTCGAGCCATTGTTCCGGAAGGATACCGCACGATCCGTCGTCCAACTGCACATATTTGTCGCCACGCCGCACGGCGCTGAGCAGGTCGGGCAGTTGGACCGACATGCCATCGAAGTCGATAGCCGCGTCAAGGTCGAACCAATCGATGCCCGATTCGACGTTGATATGGAACTCGCCCGGCGACCGAAATTGCTTGCCCTCGGCTTCAATCTGCCAGCCTTCGGCCAACAACCGGTTGACCAGGTCGGGGAGCACCCGTTGTTTGAAGCTGAGCGTTCCTTGGGAGATCCCGTACTGATTGACGTGCATCGTCGGGAAGTCCCTGAGGCTCCGGAGCAAGGCACGCTCACGCTCCAAATCGCGGACGTACACGCGCGTGATGGGGCCATCGGGAACTGCGTTTGCGGGAATCCCGGAGACCGTATCGTTGGGCGCGACTTCGACATCACCATACGTGAAAGCTACTTCGGCACGTAGCATGCCACGTGCGAAGGCGTTCTTCTCCTCGCGCACGCGCAGATGGGGCAAGGGCGGCTGAGTGATTCGTTCGAGGACCAGATCATCAGGCCAAACGGCCATTGGCAGGCCTGGTGCAGACCAAAGCATCTTCAGGAATGCATCGCGGTGTTCGTAGGGGACCTTAACCGTGCCGTGTCGCATCGCCCACTGAATCCAGGACGCGGGAGCAGTTTGCTGGTATTGATGCAGGTGCGATTGCGTGAGCAGGAGTCCGTCCGCAGTGACGCAGACAACGTCGCTGGTGGGGATCGCGATGCCGTCGCCGAGGAACTCGCCGCTGAGCAACCATTGCCGCGCCGCGTCGTCCGTGTCAATCTTGATACCGAATTGCAAGGGTTCTGTCTCACCCCAGACAATTTGCTGGCTTTTTTCAAGTGGTTGTGTGGTGTCGAGCATCCAGAGGAAGCGCCCCGTGGCTGCCAGGCGTGGCAATAGGATTGCTTGCATCGAAGCGGGGATGCGCAGCGACGTAATAGTGGAACGACGGTAGGCGTAGCGGTACGGGGAGCTGTATGGGTCGTCGTCGTCGTTGTCTCGACTGCAGGCCAACAATAGCGACAATAGTTCACGGTCAGCAGCTTCGGCAAATGAATCGACACTGTCGGCCTTCAGTCGCAAACGCTTTGCCTTGCCGAACTCACCATTCTTCTTCTGGTCCTCACAAAATAGGTCGATCGTCAGCTTCGCATCGGTCGTCGTCGCGCTTACGTCAATGACGTACCAGGCACGCGACACGTTCCGCTTGAGTTCCCGCAACGGTTGCGGTCCGTCTGGACGGAACGAGTTGCGGTGCAATTCACGCAGCGGCGCGAGCCAGTCAGGTTGGTTGGTCGTTGGACGTTGCTCGGATTGCGAGCCCGTCGCGTGCCCATTCGATTCCAGATGCAACATCCGCATCGCCCTATCCAACAGCCCGGCCGACTCCGCCTGATCACGGTAATCGAAATCGTCAGAATCCTCCTCCTTATCCTCATCGTCGATCCAGTTATCGTCGCCCAAGTCCATGGCCTTGACCGATAGCTCCGGTCCGCCCACGGTAGAAAAGATATGCTGCTGGTCGATGGTCAGCAACGTGGCCCAGACATGCTTGCAGAGGTTACCATCTGCGAAGTGTGGGCAATTGCAATCGGCATGCAACAGACCGTTTGCCTCGTCGCTCCAGTCAATACTCACTTCATATGTGGTATTCGAGCCATGTACGTCGGCTTCGATGCCGTGAGCTTCCAAGTCGACGATCGTTACCGCGTTCTGCAACGCGTAGTCTCGGCCGCGTGCTTGAATGCGGGAGCCGAATTCAGAACTGCATCGGTTGGACAAAGACATGTCAGACCTCCATGCCATCAAAACGGGCTGTAGTGTATGAGCCGTCGCCTCGGTCGTGAGGGGGCGGGGCGTATCTACCGCCACACGAGCGTGTCGACGCGTGCGTTTATGGGAACCTCTTAGTTTATCGATGACACGTATTTTGTGCAATCGAGTCGTGCCGTGAATGGCACCGATTTCCGCGTGCTGGCGTCCGCCTCGCTGCGGCTTTCGCGGCTGAGCCGTGGTGAACCGTTTCTTTGTACGGGCAATCGGGGTGGGGGATAGTTGACCCGCGGTTTCGAGATGGGTGACGTGGATCGGGTTGCGCAGTGTGTGGAACGGCACTCCGTGCCGTTTGTTTCCGTGCCGTTTGTTGTTGTCTATTGCTGTTTATTGCCGCTTGGCGTGAGTAGAGAAGATGTGGGCAAAGCAACGACGTTTCTTGGTGGCGCGAACGACGCGGAGCGTCGTCCCACACTGCGTAGAACTTTGTGCGATGCAACAAAAAAACCCCTCGAAACCACGCTTATGTGGACGAGGGGTTGAGGGAATGGATTGGATAGACTGGCACCGGCGAATGTGCATCTCGTCCGAGGCGTCGTCCAACCGTTGCCCCACAGGGCATAGCGCTCATGCCAAGCTTTCGCGAAATCAGATCAGCTCGGTCTACTGGCGCCCTATTCCTAGCGTGGACCTACCACTGGGGTCGATGCCGATTGTTGGCTGGCGATTTCACCACCAAACCGGTGCCACGACGTTCTATGTGTTTGGTAATACCTTTGAATCATAAACTCATTATGTGTTTGTTCCGGCACTGTCGCACAGGCGAGTTGTCTTTGGTCCCATTCAGCTACGCCCCAAAGGGCGTTGCGGGTGCGCGTTCCGGAGGGAATTCCGAGAACCGCATGCAGCCGTCGTTTAATCGCTGGAACGAGCCACAGATGCCTTTGGCGACGCCGGCGACACGTGTGTCGCACAGCTTGGTGCCCCGCACAAAACCACTCAACAATAAATTGAAGAAGGCCAATCGGGAAAGAGAAAAACACCAACGAATTCCTGAGAAACGAGTCGCAATAACCGTTTCTCACAATACCATGCCCGGTGGTTCTTGCATGGTCGCCCCTCCTGCTTATGTGAATGACAAATCGGGCGTTTGTTTCTGCTGAACAGCAATCAGATCTAACACTATCTTAGTCTAACTCGCGGTACGGTCAACGGCATTTTATTTCGTCCCTTTTGGGCCCCTTTTCCCCCAGTTTCCGCCTGCCTGGATGGGTCAGTCAAGCCTTGACACTTACTCGAATGGGAATGCCTCGTCAACGCACGGTGGTGGACTCCATGGAGAATCGCCACCCTGCTGAAATGACGACAAGACCTTGGTATGATAGTCGAAACTCTGTGCCTATGTCGCCGCTGGTTCCCAGGCCGTTGGTTCCCAGACCGCCGGTTCTTAGGACCGGTTGCAAACGTGGGGGATTACCATGCACCTACCCGATGTCGCCTCGATATTGAGGTGTTATTCAAGCCAGAAGCTATTTCAAGTATGACTGAAAAGCAGACACCGAATGATCTCGCGCAGGCCGACTCCACGACGTCGATTGTTCCGACACTCGGATTGTGGGATGCGGTGAGCATCATTGTGGGGATTGTAGTGGGGACGGCGATCTTCAAGTCTCCGACCATGGTGTTCTTGAACGTGTCAGGGCCGTGGGCGGCGATGGGGGTCTGGCTGTTGGGCGGCGTCTTGTCACTGATCGGTGCGCTCTGCTATGCCGAGCTGACGACAACCTATCCACGCTCGGGCGGAGACTTTCACTACCTGACGAAGGCCTTCGGGCGACTCTTTGGCTTCCTGTTCGGTTGGGCCCAGTTGTCGGTGATTCTAACTGGCAGTATCGCGTCGATGGCGTATGCGTTTGCCGACTATGCCGGAAAATTGTGGGATCTCGAGGCGATTGTGACGCGCGTCAATGCGATGACCGGCGTTGCCATCGACGCTTCCACGGTCATGCTGACATTGGCAATCGGTTCGATCGTATTGCTGTCCGCGATGAACGTCTTGGGGTTGATCGTCGGCAAGGTGGTACAAAACCTGCTCAGCATCGTGAAGGTTGCGGGCCTGGTCGGGATCATTATCGCCGGATTGTTTTTCGCCTCGGCCGATACGCTTGAGACGCCGGTGAAAGCGATGCCCAACGCCAGCCTGGGACTGGCGATGGTTTTTGTGTTGTACGCCTTTGGTGGCTGGAATGATGCGGCGTTTGTCGCCGCCGAAGTCCGTGGACGGAAGCGGAACCTCCCGATGGCGCTGCTCTTGGGCGTCGGCTTGATCACGGCGATTTACTTATTGGTTATATTCGCCTACCTGACAGTTCTGGGTTTTGAAGGTGCGCGGCAGACGTTCACTCCGGCCAACGCGGTCATGGAAAGAGTGGTTGGTCCCTGGGGCGGGAAAGCCATCAGCTTGCTGGTCATGATCTCTGCGTTGGGCGCCATCAATGGCCTGATTCTGACCGGTTCGCGCGTCTATGCATCGTTGGGGAGCGAGCACCGCGTGTTTCGCTGGCTTGGCCACTGGGACCAACGCCGTGGTGCGCCGGTCGTCTCGCTGCTGGTGCAAGGTGCCATTGCGGTCCTCTTAGTGATGGCCGTGGGCACGGTCATGGGACGCGGCAGTGTTGACGGTACGCTGCGATTGATCGGTTTGTCCGCGCTGCCGTGGGAAGATTACTTCGGCGGTTTCGAGACGCTTGTCGCAGGTACGGCGCCGGTATTCTGGGGGTTTTTCCTTATGACCGGGCTCGCCTTCTTTGTGCTCCGCGAACACGACGGCGATCGGCCGCGTCCGTTTCGCGCACCGCTGTTTCCGATCACACCGATCATCTTCTGCTGCATGTGCAGCTACATGCTCTACTCCAGCCTGGCGTATGCCCGCGGTCTCGCCATCCTTGGTCTGCTGCCACTGGCCATCGGCGTGTTCCTTTATCTGATCAGCGACTGGCCAAGGAAGAAGTCTGAGCACTCCGGCTGAGCCATTAGCGGTGCACGTGCTACGACGTGGCTCGGGAATCTTTCCCGAGCATGGACGAGGTGAATCCCTCCATGCGGCTTTCTATTGCCGGTCGATTAAGAAGGGACGCGTTGCCGGATGCGCTTATTTGGGTGTCTTGGCGATAGTGGGCTTTCTGCAGATGGAGCTCGATCGACGCCCGGGATGGAATCCCGGGCCACATGCGGCAATGGAAGAACGCGTCCGATCATGCAGTGGCACGAGTCAACAGGTCGTAGATCACGCACCGGTTTGTTTCGCACTTTTGCCCGATTGTGCCATGATCATCTCAACGCCTTGCCATGCGGCTGCTGCGATGTGGCGAATGGCGGGAGGCTTCGTGTGATAGCCGGACGTTTTCGTAGTCCGTTGGCGAATGACGATCACTTCGACTTCGTCTTCACGACTTGATTCGACCGTCAGTCCGCCTTGTTTTTTCCCGCCGGGCGTGCGCAACACTCCGTTGATTGCGGTTTCGTGGCGATCGAGCAATCCGAAGTCTTTATCGGCGACGATTACCGCGTAAAGGTAAGGATAGTTGGTCCCTTGTACGTTGTTCAGTGCCACTTGGAACTGCAAGCCCAGCAAGCCGTTTGGACCGTCGGGGAAGCGGACGAAGACGCGCGCGTTGATCGGTACCTTGCGTTCCCCTTTGCCGGTCATCTCGAATAGCGGTTGGACCTGGCAGGGGGGAGCATCAAATCGATCGATTGTCGACAACGCGATTTCCAAGGCGTCGATGATCTGACGCAGCGCCACGGGACGCCAACCGCGGCGAGTGCCCGTGAGCCAATGTGGCAGCAGTAGCACCACAGCGTCAGCGAGGAATACCGGGACCCAGAACCGTGCGGCTGGAGATTGTGCGAGAATCACGGCAATGGTGCCGACCCCGACCGCAAGCAGGAACAGCGCCACGACGCCGCTGACGCAGGTCAGATCCGTAGATGATTCGTCCCAGTTCTTTACCTCTTGTTCCAATTGCCGCATTTTGGCAAATCGGTCTCGCGTCGTTTTCTTCCACTTTCCTTTGCGCATTGCGTGCGTAGGGCGCAGGTTATAGCCGCGCGTCAGCAGCAGCAGGGTACCGGCAACCAGCACGGGCAGGCTGCAGACCAACAGCGTGGCGACCGAGTCAGCGGGGATTAGCAATTGGAGTCCAAGTCCGGCGATGATCAGTGATCCGGCCCATGCCAATCGCGTGCCGTAGGCCATTTTTGGCAGTAAGTAGAACTGGAGCAAGTGACGGTGTTCACGGTCAGGCAAAGGGCTGGCAACCACGGTAAAAACCTCTTCAACAGTAGGCGTCGGTATTCGTTATTGCTTCTATCGATTTCGTTGAGCTGCGACCAATTCCTGGTATCCCATGCCGCTCCAATACAGGGTGCATGCGCCCTGACAGAGTGCGAAGTGAGCGCATTTCTGGCAGATGGCATGGGCTTGCCGTTTCTGTTTGTAGTATTGTGCCTCTTTCCCAAACCAGACGTTTTCAAAACCTTGCTCGAGCACGTTTCCGACGCCGCGCGCGAAGCTGGAGCAGGGGAGGATTTCTCCGGAAGGCGAGACATGCACGAGTCCATCACACGCCGCACAGCCTTTGTTGCCCAACGCGTGTGCGATCGGGTTGAAGATACAGAAGGGGGTGGGCGAGTACCAATGGAATTCAACGCCAAGCCGATCCGCATATTCCTTGGTTTGCAGCACGTATTGGCCGATGCGGCTATACGAGACTTTCAGTCGTTGGTGCCGGGGTAGATTGGGAGTGCCGGTGGGGATGATCATATTCATCGAAACATGCGGCAGCTGCAGGCGTTTGGCCAAATCGATCATGCCGCGCAAATGCTCGGCGTTCTCTTCACAGATGGTTGTATTCGTATGGACGTGCAAGCCGGCGTCGCGCAGGTTCTCGATCCCTTGTACCGCTTTGTCGAAAGTGCCGCGCCGTTGCGCCAACGCGTCGTGGATTTGGGCATTAGGCCCCGAGAGACTGACTTGGGCCGACGTCAGTCCGGCGGCGGCAAGTGAATCGACGTAGCGACGCGATGCGCATAGCACGCCGTTGGTTATGATATTCACACGCATCTCGCGGCGCCGAGCGTGTGCAATGAAGCGAGGCAATTCGGAACGCAGCGTGCACTCACCGCCCGTGAAACTGACACTTGGTACTTTTGCCACCATCGCCAGTTGATCGATCACGTCGATCACTTCTTCGGCGGTCATCTCTTGACGCATCGGATCGCGGCGCGGATGGCGTCGCTGCCACCACGCCGTATTGCGCCAGAATCTCCAGTTTGGCCGGTGGCGTTCCCGGGCGGCGTTCCCGGGGCTGGCGTCAGGCGTTCCGCAGCCGGCGTAACAGAACGAACAGGCCAGGTTGCAGCGGTAGGTGACGGCGATTTCGCTCAGCACCGGGTACTTGGTGAAACTCTCGCGGAACTCGGTAACATGCGTGGTCGGCCGACCGCGTCCATCCCCGAGACGCTGTTGCAGCAGATCGCGCAGGTCGCAAAAAAACGTGTGGATCTGGTAGAGTCGCTCGGGATGGTCCGCCGCGCCCAACTCCTCGGCCAATTGCCGCGCTGATTGGCCTTGTAACGCACGGTCGAGCAACCTTAATCCCGCGTGGTTCAGTTGATGCACTTCCATTGGCATCTTAATCAGTACGCCATCTTCCAAACGCACTCGCACGTAGGGGCGAATGGCGATGACGAAAGGATCGATCCAATCGAGATCTTCCAGCCGAGAACCGAACCGAAGCGCCCCGTTCCCGTCGGCTGGTCCGTCGGCTGGTGTGCGCAACGAGTCGGTTACCGACGCAGTCTCTTGGAATTGCTCGCCGGGCGTGATCGCCAATTGCGTCAGTTTGTCGATGGCAACATCTTCGTGCGTCAGGATCGGCAGTGAGTCAGCACCAAGCATCAGTGTGCGCCTCCGCTGACACACGCGCTGTGACACGCACTGTGGCACGCGCTGTGACACGCGCTGTGACAGGCACTATGACACGCGCTGTGACAGGCACTGTGGCACGCGCTGTGGCAAGCGGACGCGACGTATTGACTGCCCAGTTCCGCGCCGCCGGACAGGAAGTATGAATAGCTGTGGGCTGCCAATCCTTGTGGGTCGGGAATCGCAGTGGCAAGCTGCTCGATGCGAGGACTTGCCTTAGTCGTATCTTGCAACCCGTAGTGATGGAAGAACGGGTAATAGGTTTGAACGCGGCTATACGGTCGGTTCGTGTCGACCTCATCTTCGCTCCAAAACGCATCCGATTCGCGTTGGGCTCGGCGAAACTGTTTGGCGAACTCCTGCTGGTAATGTTTTTGCGTCGCCTCGAGGTCACAGTCCCAGGCCTTTTCCTGGATGCCGCGCGTGATCGACCGTACGAGCTCGCCAGGCACGTCTGGCGACACGCTGCCATCGGGACGGATGTGGTCGAGCAACACCTGGTGATAGTCGGTGACGTCGTCGGGCAGGGCGGCCAACTGCTCGAGCTGGAGTGGGTCCTGGTCAAGGACCTTTACGACTCCCATGCGTTCCATCTCCTTGATCATGAGCCCGGCGAGTGTCTTGAGCGGGATCTCGCATAGATACCCCGCTTCGATCTCGTTGAGTTTGGCGACCTTGCCGTTACGCCGAAAGCTCTTCAGCTCGATGCTCGGTACCACCCAGTCGTCGCGGTCCCATTGCACTTGTTCGAGCTTTTGCCCGGCGACGATAAGCGAGCGATGTTTGACGATCATGACCAGGAAACCCACGACCGCCAATCCTGCGACCAGGACAAAAAGCAACAGGCGCGATTTTTGTTGACTCGATTCGGCCGGTTGATTACCATGCCCCGCCGGCAGCGGCGCAATGTGTGTCGAAGTCGCGTTTCGACCCTGTGTGCGAGTGGCGTTCGTGGCAGGGGAGTGCAGCGTTGCCGCAGCACGATGGGGCAGATCGTTGGCCGGAAATTTGGCGACCGGGAAATAATACGTCAACGGAAACTTTTCTTTCGCGGCGATCTTCTTGCGGTGAGCTCTTACGCAAAAGTATCTTTCTTTCTCCACCGGTGCTTCCGGCATCGTGACGGACTTTCCTTGTATTCCGGTATAGCTCAACACGTAACGCTTGTTCACGAACGGCTCGCTACGGAATCCCAACGTCGTGGCATCTGCGAGTGTCAGTGTCGATTGAGTGACTTCGATCGGCCAGCGGACCGAGACGGTCTCGTGCTCCAGTGGTTCGTCCCATTGGACCGGAGCCCAGTTCAATACAATCAAGTCGCCATGTTCGGCGGAAGTCGTCCGGGCCAGGAAGCCTGACTTGGAAATGTTGGTGAAGTAGGTTAGCACAAACGTGATTTCACCGGGCCCAAAACGCTGGCCGTCGGCCAATAAGACATCCCAGCGGTTGCCGAGGTTCTTGATGTCGAGCTGGTACTTCGTGCCGTTGGTCGTTAGTGCTCCGCATCCAGGCCGATGCCAATCAATATTCCCACTCTCACCCTGGAAGTAGAATCCCCCCATGGTGCCACGTTTGACCTGCCAACGAATCTTGTACTGGATCATCGCGGTTCCGTTTGGAGCCAGCGCAAGCTCGGTTTCAACCCAACGCATGTCGGCACGCACGTCGGCCTGGGCTGGCAGGGCGAGCCCTGTGGTTATCAACAGCGGCACGGCGAGAAGAGCAACTCGCATCAAGCTCCCAAAGCCGATACGAGGTTGAGATTGCAGTCGGCTGAAGGCCGTGAAGCCGTGCGAGGCATACGGCCGTGAGGAACACGCCGCGGCACGCGACGAGAGAGAGCAAAAACGCATGGAATCATCCGCCTTGAGTCATCAGTTCTTGTTTGCCGTTAGTCGGAGTTGTGCAAGCTGGATTTTCGCGTACCGTCGCGATCAAGAGGTTAGTCCTTTGAGGAACTCTAGCAATGCGGCGTGGAATTCCTGAGCCTTTTCCATGTACGCGGCGTGCCCAGCGTCCCGAATTACCAGTTTCCGGCTGTTGGGGATCGTGGCGGCCAATTGGTCCGCTTGTTCTAACGGAATCAACTTGTCGTTTTCTCCCCAAACGATCAGGACCGGGCACTGAACGAGATGAAGGTCGTCAATGTAATGCGGTACTTTAACCGGCGCGACGAGGACCAGCCCGGCCACGAGGTCGGGATATTCCGTGACCAGCGGCAGCGAAAACCGACCACTCATCGATGGCGACACCACGATCGGTGACTGAATACCGACCGCCGTTAGAAACTTGCGCAGCCACTTCGTGGTTGGAATCTCCGTCGCCTGAGATTGCCCGAAGCCGGGTAGATCCAGGCTGTAGACGCGAAACCCGGCTTGGACCAACAGATCGATCGTGCCGATTTCCTGCCAAGTGGCAGACGAAAAACTGGCTCCATGTAACAGCAGCACGACCGGCGCCCCCTCCGGGCCCGCAACGGTGAAGTGGACATCGGCGTGCTCGACAACAACCGAACAAGTCTCGGTGCTCATAGTCGTCTCCTCGGCAGCGTCTCCCGGATCGCATTTTCCGCAAGCGTCTTCCCGCAAGCGATCCCCCGAAGGGTGGGCCGCCTGCACCCGTAACGTTCGGCGGCAACTCCCTTTATAACTCATAGCGCCGGCTCGATGTACTGTGCAACCCCAACAATCGTTGCAAAACCTCGACTTTCAAGCTGCGCTGGGCACATGCGCTGTGCCCAAACGCGGAGCCCGTCCGCAGGCGATTCCAAAGGTGTGTTGCACCCATCACACTTGTTGGGAGGCCCAAGGGAATGCGAACCCCTGCCACGCGGCCACGATGTCGAGTGTGTCGAACACACGTGCGTCCATTTGTTGGAACCCACGTTCGCTAACCCGAATCGTCTCCTCGAGTTGCCAACCAAGTTGTTCAGCCAACTGCACATGCTCGAGCGGGCAAGCGGCTTGGATACCGGCTTGGCGATCGCATGACCATTGGAATGCCTTGACCGCAGCTTCACGAGCCGACCGTGCTTGTAAGACCAATTCGACCGAACCCGACTCGACGTAGAATTTCGCCATGACTCACCTCTTCCCTTTTTCTGTTTCCTTTTCCCTCGCCACGTTTGCTCACACCACAAATCGTGCCGTACGTTGACGTTGCGGAGTGGATGGAGCCGTTTGCGGCCCGTTTCCTCTCGGCTATTAGGTGTATCGCAGGATGGGTGACACGTTTGGTCACACGCGGGGAAAAAGTCCAGAGATGAGAGTCGAGAATCTCGAGTTGAGAGGTGGTGGGACGGCTAATAAGCCCGTTTCTGCGGCCGTCTTGCGATGGAGCGACACGTGTCGGATCTTTTTCCGAATTAACGTGCGTTACGCTCGAACATGGGCAGGTAGCTGCCCGGTCGCAACGCAATCCATCCAATGCTATCTCTTTGCCCTTTGCTGCTGCCGCGAAGTGAGTGGCGTTCAGGTTGTTCTCCTGGGAGGGCAAAGAAAATGGCGGGCAAGAAAAAAGTAACCGATCGCGGCCGCGGCCGGTGAATGGTTTTGAAGCAGGCAGCTGGGGCAACGCGTGGCTCCGAGCGTGCCGGGATGCGGTGGTTCACCGCGTTCAGCTTCGGCGCGTCGGCGACATTCTCGACGGACGGTCCCCTGTAAACTTGGCGTTGCAGCTCGACATGGAATCCCGAGCGGCGCGATCAACGCCGCGTAGACTGGGTGTCACGCGTGCCGACAAAGGTTGCCTGATTGGAGGGGGTGGAGACGACATAGAGTCGTCCGCGCGCGCCAGGCAGCTTGGTGAAGATGGCCTCATCTCCCAACTTTTCGCGCAGCTGATCAGCGCCACTCGTGTTGGCGACCAGGACGATGTTGCCGTGAGCGCGCGCATACTGAGTCAGTTCGCTCATGTTCTCTTCGGAAAAAAAGTCGATTCCACGTCGCTGGAAATAGAGTGACTGACCATCAATTTGCCAGTCCAGGTAGACCACGGGCAACACATGCCCATCGGGGGCAACCTGGATGCGCGCGGCGTTGGCGTGGACGGAGCGATGTGCGGCGAACTGCGGCACGAATTTCTGAAACGCGAAGACCATGATGAGGCCCGATGCGGCCGCGGTAATGATCCAGGGGGACATCCGTCGCGTATGCAAGTAAGAGGTCGCCGGCAGGCTGGCCAGGTAGATCCCTGTGGCGGCCAGCACGAGCCAGTTCAGCACCTGCTCGCTCCCTTGATGGGGCTGGAGCAGCAGGTCGGCGATGGCTAAACCCGAGCCGACCAGCAATGCTGCGGCCGTAGCCCAACGGGGCAAGTGCAACGTCAGTGTTTCCAGTGGCAGGTGCGGACGCTGGCCAGCCAACAGGAGGTTGAGCGGGACGGCGGCGATCAGGCACAGCAGGGGGGCGGCCGGCAAGACGTAGGTGGGCAGCTTACAGCTCGATGCCGAAAAGAAGACGAAGATCCATGTGGCGGCAAGCACCACGAAGCCGAGTTCTTCCGAACGAACCCGACGCAGCTTTGCCGAACGCCCGACGAGGAACGCCACGACCGGCGCTGCCAGTAGCGAGCAAGGGAACATGCCGATCAGTAGGACCGGGATGTAATACCAGGCTGGTGCCTGGTGATCGAATGCCGACAGGAATCGAACGATGTGGTGCTTCCAGACGAAGTAACCGACGAACTCAGGCTGAGTGACGGCGACCGCTACAAACCAGGGCATGGCAACTGCGGTCGCAACGGCGCACCAGACTAGCCACGGGCGCAGTTGGGCGCGCGCCGCTCGGCGGCCGAGTAGCTGCACGCCTAGCAGTGGGGGAGCGATCAGGATCAGCGCGACGGGACCTTTTGTCAAGATCCCCAGTCCGCAGGCCAACGCTGCGAATATCCACCAGCTCCAACGCAGTTTTCGGCTGCGGATCGCCAGGTAGCCGGCGAGCAGACTGGTGGTGGTAAATGAAGTCAACAGGCCGTCGAGAATCACATATCGACCGGCGAGGACGAAGCCCATGCTGAGGAACAGCATGATGGCGCCGATCAACGCGACGCGGCGACCGAGAAACCGCTGGCCAAGTACGAATGTAAAGAGGATCGTCCAGGTGGCAGCCAGTGCGGAGACCAGCCGCGCGGAAAACTCGTTGATGCCGAATGCCTTGAAGCTGGCGGCCGTCGTCCAGTAGAGCAAAGGAGGTTTGTCCAGGTACGGTTCACCTTGTAGATGCGGCACAAGATAGTTTCCGCTTTGGACCATCTCCAAGGCAATCTGCGCGTATCGGTTTTCGTCCGGTTCGATTAAGGGGTACGACAAGTTCATGAAGAAGACGACGGCACAGAGAAGGCCTAACGACAGGGTTGTCAAAACCGTGCGCGTGGCGTCCGCCCCATGAGATGCCGGCGCCGGGTGTGGTGAACGCGCCGGGAACTGGATGCGCGACCACCAGAACCGTAGCAGCGCCATCAATACGGGCACTACATGCAAGAAAGATACCGTGCTCGTTCCACGTGGACGCGGGCGGTGGTTGACACCCACTTCGACAACACGCTTGCCTTGCATGTTGGCCAACGCTAGTATTTCCGCGTTGATCAGGAAACCGTTGCTGCGAAATGGAATCGACTCGAGCGCGTCGCGGCGGAACAGTTTCATGGCACAATCGCAGTCACGCACTCCCGTGCCCAACAACAAACGCACGACAAAGTTGTAGACCTTGGAATAGAGACTGCGGATGGGGCCATCCTGGCGATCAATACGGTATCCACAAGCAATGTCGCAACTCGAAAGGAGCATCACCAGGCGGTTGAGTTGATGTAGATCGAATTGGCAGTCGGCGTCGGTGAAACCGACGTATTCTTTCGTGGCCGCTCGGAAACCCGTGCGCAGCGCCGCACCATAACCGCGATTCTGGTCGTGCGACAATACGCGAACCGTGTCGTGTCGTGCCGATTCTCGCTGCGCGACGGAAACCGTGTTGTCATCGCTGCCGTCGTCCACGACTAGTATTTCGTAATCCGTGGTGATGCCGGCCAAAGCCTCGTCCGCTTCGCAGATCGCTTGCGCTATGACTTCCTGTTCGTTGTATGCCGGCAATACCAAGGAGATGCTTGGAGTGTGCTTTGTGACGTTCCGTTCGTCGAGTCGCGGTGCGCTCGCGGAAAAGGAAACGTTATGTGCGGCGTCCATGCTGCAAGATTCCGTAGACTTTGGATGGGTAGACTTTGGATGGTTCGATATGTATCGTTCGTACCGCGCGCTGTAATCGATGAGGTCGGCTGGAACCTGTACAATTCACCTGGCGCTTGGGCACTCGGATTGCCAGTCCCTAATTTCCAGTCCCTCTATGCGGTGACTCGGTCTCCGCTTTCGAGCATGCGCCCGTGGCGGTCGTGTTGTTTTGCCTCTCAGATCCACTCGCGAAACCGCACACCCGGAACTGCGCGCTCTGGCGGATCCGGCTATGCGCGTCTGTTGCTCCAACGAGACCTCCCGGCTTGCGGGAAGCGCCGACGAAAGCTGCGTGGGATGCTGGAGATGGAATGATCGCACGATTTGCGCCGTCTGGCTATATCAGATTGCCGAAACTTGGCTGGCAGCTCAACACTTTCTTGTCGGACGGTCGCGGGGTGTAGCGAGTGTGGGGGGCATGGGGTACCCGGGTTGGCCACCGTCACTCGTGTTGGGATGGGAACTCGCTGGAGCTCTGCGCCAAAGTCGCGAGTCGAGCGTCCAGCGTGGAGACGCGTGCAGAATGCTCTCCCATCGGACGATCTGCTCGGTGGTGCGGCGCAGCTTCGCACTGCGTGCAGTGTGTGACGGCGTGTTGGTTAAGCGTTTGGCAGTGATAAGTCGATTGAACTGTAAAACGCGTTCGAGCGCGTCCGTGCCACTGCTCATTCCGTACGTTTTCCAGTATCAGATCCCCCAACAAAGCGCAAGTCGATGCGAACACGCAAACGCCGAGTTGAGCAGTGTGAAGCGTCGATCGAGCTGCAAGATGGAAAACGGTTCGCCGGTTCGCACTGCGTGCAGTGTGTGGCGGCGTGGTGGCGGTGCGGTTGGCAGTGATAAGTCGATCGAACTGTAAAACGCGTTCGAGCGCGTCCGTGCCACTGCTCATTCCGTACGTTTTCCAACTCCATGCACCCCAACAAAGTTGCAAATCGACGCATATACTCAAACGCCGAGTTGAGCAGTGTGAAGCGTCAATCGAGCTACCATGGGAAAACGGTTCGCCGGTTCGCACTGCGTGCAGTGTGTGGCGGCGTGGTGGTTAAGCGTTTGGTAGTGATAAGTCGATCGAACTGTAAAACGCGTTCGAGCGCGTCCGTGCCACTGCTCATTCCGTACGTTTTCCAGTATCAGATCCCCCAACAAAGCGCAAGTCGATGCGAACACTCAAACGCCGAGTTGAGCAGTGTGAAGCGTCAATCGAGCTACCATTGGAAACCGGTTCGCACTGCGTGCAGTGTGTGGCGGCGTGGTGGCGGTGCGGTTGGCAGTGATGAGTCGATCGAACTGTAAAACGCGTTCGAGCATGCAGTGGCACCAGAATTCCGTACGTTTTCCAACATCATTCCACCCAGCAAAGCAATAAACCGATGCCACCACGCAAACGCCGAGTTGAGCAGTGTGAAGCGTCAATCGAGCTACCATTGGAAACCGGTTCGCACTGCGTGCAGTGTGTGGCGGCGTGTTGGTGGAACGTTTGGTAGTGATAAGTCGATTGAGACGTAAAACGCGTTCGAGCATGCAGTGGCACCAGCATTCCGTACGTGTTCTAACATCATT
>JAJRVM010000243.1 GCA_024277285.1 Planctomycetota bacterium | reverse complement strand
GCATCTGAGTGAAGAATACCGAGCCCCGAGAATTGACCCAGATCGCGGCCGCGATGATCAAAAACACCGGTGCAAGCAGGGTTAAGCCAATTCCGGCACCAAGCACATCCAACGCACGTTTCCACCTTGGCATCGGTCTGGTGAACAATGGTTGCATCGGTTCATGTGCGTGAAGGTCTTTTTCGGATGCGGTAACCGTTTCCTGCTCGTTTTGTTTCTCAGCGTCGTCCTCATTGGAGGTCCAATGAGAAGGGTATACGTAGACCTTGCATTCAGGAGGAGGCAACTCATCAGTAAAAGTTTTGCACAATGCGTCCGCCAGCGTCCATGCTCCCCAACCGGGTGTGAATGGTAGGATAACTCCAAGGTGATGGTTGTCGAGCCATCCTGGTTGGTCGGTGATGCGCAGACGTTGCTCGAACAAGTCAACCAGCTGCGGGAACGTGTCACGCCCACGGCTCGAATTGCGCAATCCAAACACGAGCAACGAGAATTCGTCTCCCGTCCGATCGCTTCGCGCACGCTCGCATTCAAGCATTCGGCGAAACTGTTCCATGGAGGGGAGTTGTTGAAGTCGTTTGCAGTGTCCAAATCCCAAGGCTCGAAGCGTCGAGCTGAGGGCGATTCCCATCTCTCTGTAACCCTATCTGTCTAGAAGAAGTGTTCCATGACTAGCCTGTTGTGAATCCTCGCCGCCCATTCATGAGTACTCTGAGGACCTCGCACACACACTTCTTCGTGCTCGTCACCACCACCGATCAATGATTGGCTGCCGTGCCGGGTTTCACTCCGTGAGCTGAGGCGGCGAGACGGAAACGTACACACCTTGAATACGAGAACATGTACAGTGTGAAATCCTGTCCTTACAATCGGATCATTCCGATCGCTCGGCAGTCTTGTGGGACGCGCCGGATGGATTCAGAAGATCATGATGCTGTCGGCTTGTCATTCCGACATCTCTCTCCGTCAGCCAATCGTCCAGTTGACTTGCACCACCAACGGAAAGAGAACACAATCGTTGACTCTTACTAAGTCCGATAATATACTCAAACTTGACGGTTAGCAAGTGTTTCCTCGCCAGTTGGTTGGGGTTCGGTCGAGAAACCCGCGGATTGTCTGCCGTCGTAATTGCCCCGTTGCGTTTTTCCGAGATTGAGCTGTTGTGAACGCGTTTCCGGGCAGCAGGTGAGTCAAACAGGTGCAAAGCAATCTCTTTGCGGTCAGGCGGGAGACGGTGATCCAATCGTTTTCTCTGTCGATGGCCGGGTGAAACTCATGTTTTCACTTCCTCTCTAGCCGTGATCGGCGGCAGCTGAACAAGGGGATTTTGAGATGCCGTATTGCTGCGGCTAGAGACGCCGTGCAATGGGCTTCTCATGTCCGGCATGGTGGCCGATAAACTGTCTGCGGTGTGGCAGTGCGTAAGGGCCGAAGGCCTGGGTTTCCGGGTTTTCGGTCTCGGCTGCTGGGTACTCGCATTGTTCGGCACCGGAATTCTCCAAAAGAAGCTGGAACCACGATGGACAGATCGAATCTACTTTCCACGTCGCTTGGTTACGTGGACACGTTTTATCGACACAAACTCAAGGCCATTTTCGCCTTTCTTTGTGTCGTTGGCCTTGCCGTCCTGGCAGCGTTCTTTTTGCCCAAAACGTATCGATCGGAAGGCGTGTTGTTTGTCCGTTTGGGACGCGAGAACGCGACTCTCGACAGCACGGCGATTCCCGGCCAGAAGCCGATTGTCGCTCTTCCGTCATCTCGTGAGAGTGAAATCAATTCCCTGGTCGAAGTACTCGACAGTCGGATCATTACCGAGCAAGTCGTTGATGCGCTCGGTCCGACTGCTATTCTCAAACCGTCAACTATTACCGCGTTGTCCCCACCGACCGGTCCGGTCGATTTGGCGAATCGCGACCTCCAGAACCGTTCTGATGTGTTGGGTGCGGAGAGCGAGCTGACGAAGAGTGAATCTGCCGATAAGTCTGTTTCCGCAGCCAATCGTGTGACGCCCGTACGTCCAAGTGAAGCCTATTTGAAACAGCGGGACGATGCGATCCGGAAATTGTCGCAGTGCGTGTCGGCCGAGCCGGCACATCGATCGACAGTGATTCGTGTTGTCTGCAAAGGCCCTTCACCCGTGTGGTGCCAGGCGGTGGCCGCAAAGATGATTGACGTTTTCGTGGCGCAACATATCCGGCTGACTCGGGCCCCTGGGTCCCTAAAGTTCTTTTCAGATCAGACGAAGCGACTGAGCGGTGAACTGAAAGCAAAAGAGGTCCAGCTGCGTGACCTGATGTCGACTACGGGGATTGCATCACCAGAACAGCAACGAAAAGCACTCGTGTTGCGGATGAATGAACTGCAGGATCAGTTGGCCAAGGCCGAGCGAAACCTTGTTGTCGCTCGGTCGAAACTTCAGAAACTGGAGAATCAACTGGACCAGTTGCCCGAGGATGAGGTGGCCAGCCTGGTTGATGGGCGTAGTGATCCTGGTGTCGATCTG
>JAJRVM010000242.1 GCA_024277285.1 Planctomycetota bacterium | reverse complement strand
TCGCTACGCTGCGCCTTTCACACCGCAGTCAGAAAGCCGTTCGCCGGCGAGTGACATGTGCCAACATGGTGTCACATGTGTCGACGTAAGTCCTTGCCTGCAAACCGGTAGTGCCATTCGGGTCTGACCCCGCGCAGCTTCACCAAAGCCAACCATGCGTGGAACGCGTTCAGTGGCGCGTTTTCTTCCGGCGTTTCTTACCCGGAGGTGGCTTGGCCAGCCAGCGGAAGAACTGCAAGATGCCCAGGATCAGCAGTATGGGCCAGAGGACGACGATTGCACGGGGACGCACGACGAGTACTATGACGATGACGGCAGCCAGTGTGAGTGCCAAGGGCGAGGCGTCGCTTTTTTGTTCCAGCAGATTGGGCAGCGCGAGCCAGGCGGCGCCGAGCACTAGCCCCATGCGCAAGCTGGAGTTCCAGAAGAAACTGTATTCGTTTCCCTGGAAACCGTGCCGAACAAAGCCATAACCGGCGATGGCCAACATGATCAGGGCAATGATACCAACCGCAGTGCGACGCATGTTAAATCCGGTCTAATGTGTCGATCCATCGGAACATTTCGGCCAGTTCTTTCGCATTCAAGTAGCGTTCGGGATCAGGAATCTTGACGACGATCACTGGGAACGCACGTTTTGTGAGTTGTTTTTGTCCGGCTTCGATCTGTTCGGCCGCTTTGGAACTTGGCGACGAGCAGCTGTAGATAGACATCGGCAGCACGGGATCGGTCATGGGCACACCGATTCGCATCGGCAAAGGTGCGCCGACTGGTGCGACTGCTCGGCATAGTTCACGGTTGCCGAATGCCACATGATAAGCCATGGCGGCACCAGCCAGGTACCCGTGCACGACGACCCGTGCCGGGTCGATCGCATAGTGAGAGACGACATCATCCATCGTCTTACGAATGAACTCGATTTCGAGGGACGTCCAACGTCGTGGGTTCGCGGGCTGGGGAGCCAGCAGGATCACATTATTCTGATCGCAAATCGGCTTCCAACGTTTCTGCAAGGCGTCTTTATCGAAGCTACCTGGAGCGGCCAGCCAGACCACGAGCGCGTATTGTGTGGTGGGGTTATAGTTTTCGGGGACATAGGCAAGACACTTGTTGGCGGCTTCGGGGATTTGGATGTCGATCATGCCGACCGCTGGCAGGCCGCCTTCGCCGGCTTTCAAATCGGGGTGAGCCGTCGGCAAGATGTCGGGAACGGTCGTTGACTGGCGTGCTAGTTTGATTGTTAGCT
Source organism: Planctomycetota bacterium (assembly GCA_024277285.1). Next base: position 6,324 of record JAJRVM010000242.1, on the reverse strand, counting down.
TCTTGGAAGCTCCTTTGCGGTTGAATCTCACGGTAACTTCGGCACCGGGATCGAAGCCGATGACCGCTTCCCGCAACGCATCGGTATCGGCGATCTTCAGGTCGTTCAACCCCGTGATGCGATCGCCCCCTTGCAGCCCCGCCGTAGCCGCCGGCCCGTTGGGGATCAGATAGCGAATGGTGACGCCCGCCTCCTGGCCCGTTGCATTGCCTAGTCGCATGGGCAGGATTCCCAGCTCGGGACGCACGTACGGTTCCAGTTCGGCGACCAGTTCGATGGTCGCTTCGATCCGTTTCTTCTCCTTGCCACGTTGCACCACGACATGAATGGAATCACCGGCAACGTGAGGTCCGAGCGCGTGACGCAGTTGTGCCTGGCGTTGGATAGCCTTTCCATCCACCTCGACAATCGTGTCACCCACTTCAAGCCCCGCTTCGCGCGCAGGGGATTTGGCTGGACACGCGGCGATGACGGCGGGCACTCCGTAAAGATCGGTTCCCTTAAGCGATACGCCCAGGATCCCCGGCTTCAGGTCGTTACCCTGTTTCATCGTATCGAGTTGGCGCATGATATCGGATAACGGCACGGCAAAACCAATGCCCGAATCGTACCATTCCGAACCCGCCATCTCGCCCTGTTGTTGCGGCGAGAGGGGGACCAGGATACCGATAACATTGCCGCGAATGTCAATAAGCGGCCCACCATAGTTACTCGGTGAAACCTTGGCGTCCGTCTGTACCGCCTTGCCCCAGATCCGGTTCCTGGCACTGAGAATGCCCACCGACATGTTTGGGAACTTGCCTGGATAGGTGCGTCCCACCGCCAACGTCCATTGCCCCACCTGCAGCGACTCGCGTGGCAGGATCGGCGGCACCGACAACATCTCGTTGGTGGTTGCCTTGAGCAGCACGAGCATACGGTTGCTGTCACGCGCCACGATTTTGGCCGACGTGCGTTTGCCCGAGGGTAGCGTTACCAGGATCGACGATGGTTTGCCAACGAAGCCGAATGCGCTCGACAGGATGAATCCGTCGGCCGAGACGATCAGGCCGGTCGTTGGCCCGGAACCAAGCAATTTCCCCTGGATCTGTTCCACGCCACCAAGCGTCTCGATTTGAACCAACGAAGGAGCGACCCGTTGGACCGCCGCTTGCATCGCCTGTTCTTCTAATGCCGTCAGATCTTCCTGACCGGTAGCTTGCGGTCCGCAAATGGACGCAACTGCGGCTGCCAAAAAGAGAATCGTCATCGATCGAATCACGTTGCACATGGTGAGTAAATTCCTATTGCGCGCTGCGCCCGCAAGCCAACCAAACCAAACTCAGATTCCGGTTCCCGTCCTACTTCATCGCCGTGCGTCGTCCACCTGATGGGAATGACTTTCGTATCTGTTTGGCCGCTTGCAGCGTTTGACTAAGTCAGGGACCCCTACGGGCTTGTCCCGTAGGTGAAAAGGATTGGTAGGCTACCTGTGGCATCCCATCCCATCCACATACACGGCCCCACTTCCCTCCCCGCCGCCGAAGGCGGCGGGGAGGGAAGTGGGGGGAGTAGCTGGCATCGCGGGTAGCTCACCAGGCGTTTTCACCCATGGGACGAGCCCATGGGAGTCTTTTGAAAGCGACATTACTTCATTTGGCTAAACGGTTACACAAAGTGAAACGAAAACCGGAAGAAAACGTTTTCTCGTCAAGAGCCAATTCTCATTACTCCACAGCCTCTGGACTTTCTATCGTGGTTTCAATTCGATGTCGACCAGTTCCTGGCCACGTTGAACCGTCAATCGAACGGGGTCAATATGGTCGACAAACGAAAGCTCGTCAGCCAGTTCTTTACAGGAGGAGACCATACGATCGTTGACAAACAAGATCAAATCGTCGGGACGGAGCCCCGCTTCGGCGGCTGGAGATTGACGCCGCAGGCCATCGATAAACGGTGGTGTCTTGGCAAGGATATCGGGGACCAGGACGATTCCCATCGCGGGAAGTGTGTGTGGGTTGGCCGGTCGCTTGGCGTTTTCATCTTCGCGTCGCGGTGGGTTGCGTCCGGCACGCATCTCGTCGATCGAGGCGTTTAATTGGGCGATCGGGATCGAGTAGTTCAGCCAGGTGTTATCGAGTGCGTTGCGCAGCTCTTTGCCAAGGATACCGATCAGTTGTCCGTTTCGGTCGGTCAAAGCACCTCCGGCGGCGCCCGGGTTATTGGTCATCGCGTCGACAATGTAGACCGGGCCACGATAGACGCTTTGAAAGGCACCGCGGCGCGCCGTCAACTGGCTGACAGCGACGATGTTGCCATGCAGTACACTCGCCGGCTCCGCGCCGACCGCGATCCCAAACAAATTACTGAACGCCAGCACGCGCGCACCCGGTTGCAACTCGACCGCTTCATCCAGATTGAAATACGGCAGGTCAGTCGCTTCGATCTTGAGGAGAGCGATTTCCAGACGCGGATCGTGGTTGATCAACTTGGCACCATGCCGCGAGCCGTCGTCGAGGACCACGTTAATGTACTCTTCGGCATCGAGCACGTAGCTCCAGGCGGTCAAAACGTAGCCATCGGCGGAGATCAAGAAACCACTTTGGTAGGCTTCCAGACCTTTGAGGCCGCCGGACCCATAGATCTTGACCATACGTGGCAAGACCTGAACGACGGTCTCGGCAAACGATCCCGTCTGTGTCGTCCGACTCGATTGAGCGCAGGCCGAATCGGGCAGCACGGCGATAACGCTGGCGATGACCGCCGCCATCGCTGCCGCCACGATCACTTGCTGACCCATGGTATCGCGGCGTCTGGGCTGGCTCGTACCGTTTAATCGCGCCCGCCTGGAACGATGGGCATATTGAGCGGTTGATGTATCGTCCGGACCCACTTGAGGGCAAGCGGAGGACGCTCGCCGCACGCACGGTGTGTGGTTGATTTTTTGCTGCACGAAAACAGATCCTCTTTGTACCTTGGGAATTGCCAAGGAAAAACTGCTACGTCATGAACTCTTCGCCGCGGTTTTCAACTCATACTTATCGATCAGCAACTCGGCGAAGATCGTATCGCCAAAACGGACCACGATTCGATGTGGTAGCAGGCGTTTTTCGATCTTGCGATAGTCGCTGAAATAGACTTCACAGGGGTCGACATGATTTTCGGGGAACATTTGGATGCCGACCAAGTTGCCGCTTTGCGGATCGAACGCGAACTGAGATTCGACCACATTGTGCGTGCCGGCTAACACGTCGTAGAGCCCCTGATGCTCGATCAGGGGCGCGGTACCGAGATAGTACATTTCGCCGAAATTCTTGGGGCCCAAGCGGAGCAGACGTTGCCACAATGCGAGGGTGGGGAGCAGGCCGCCGCTACCCATCGGCAAGAGTTGGCGGTCGAAGTCGACGCGCAAGTCGACGTTGTCGCGACTGGCGGGGAACAATCCGTTCGCCTGGTGTGGTGCGAGCGTTATTTCAAACGGCGCTCCGCTTGCCATCTTGCCGCGCAGCGTCCAGGTCTCTGGCGAGTCGGCAAAGCTTCCATGGGTAAGGAACTGCGACCAGACTCGTTGTCGATTCAATTTGTTGAAGTAGAAATTCGCATATCCCGACTTGTTTTCGATCAACTTAGCAACCTTCGGCGGCACCGGCTTTTTCTTGACAGCCGGGTGTCCCTCGGGGAGCTGTTTGTGGGGGCGTGGCTTTTTGTTCGGCTGTTGGGGCACTTTCGGTTTTGGGCCGTCGGGCCGTTGCTTTGGAGCCGGTTTCTTGGTGGGGCGTGCACGCCGTGGGCCCTCCATTTTGGCGATCAGTTCTTCATGCGAGTGGACGCCGGTCAGCCGCACCAACACGTCGTGGCGCTGGTCCTCCTGCCGAAAACTGAGTGGTACGCGCCAGCCTCGAGGGAAGATCCCCAAGACATTTTTGAATCCATTGACGCTGGTGATGTCGCGACCGCCAAAAGCCAATACCTGGTCGCCGTAGCGCAGACCGCGGCGATAGGCATCGGAGGTATCGAGGATATCAGCGACTACCACGCGTCCCGTGTCGTCCGAAGTCACGGTTGCACCGAGTGTGGCGTGATCGACGATCCGGCCGCTACGCAAGTAGCCCAGGAACTTCTTGATTTGATTAATGGAAATCGCATAGCCGACTCCCACATTCACACGGCCTCGTTTTTCAAACGAGCCCCGCCCATTGATTCCAATCAATTGCGCTTGCGCATTGAACAGTGGTCCACCGGAATTGCCCGGATTGATGGCCGCGTCCGTTTGGATACAGTCGGCGTATTCCAACAGCGTACCGGCGGGTGGCTGGTAGCGATGCACACCCGATACGATTCCATACGAGATCGTCGGTTGAAAATCGGTGGCCAACAGGAAAGGGTTGCCGATGGCGAAGCACCAGTCGCCGACTCGAACCGCGTCGCTGTCGCCCAAGTCGGCGGCCGGAAAATCGTCACGTCCGAGCAATTTGATCAGGGCCACATCCCCCGTCGGGTCGATGCCGACGACGACCGCATCATACAGTTTGCCGTCCGCCATACTGCACTGCATGTAGCTACCGGTCGGCTTGACCACATGGAAGTTCGATAACGCGTAGCCATCAGGGCTGATGACGACCCCCGATCCGCCACCGGCACCACCTGGGACGAAGACCGCCACCGCCGACTCGGTCGCTTTGGCAATCGCCACAATACGTTGCTGCTCGGCCTGTATCACCGGGGCTGGAAGTTCTTGCGCGCCGAGACGCGCGGTCGGCAGATCGAGCGTGGTGACGGAAAGCCCCGCGACAATCGACAACGCAATCCACCTGTTCAGTTGCTGGCGATACGTCATTTGATGATCCTTGCGTTGCATAAATTCAAATGGTCGGCGACATCGAGCGACTCGCCGAAATCGACGAAGATCCTGAGCCGCCGAATCCCTTCTAAATCGAGATCGAGGTCAATGGGTGCGTCGGTCCCCGAAATGGTGCGGCGTAATAGCTCGCGGTTGTCTCCTTCAATGACGAGCACCACATTGCCACGACCCTGTGACCGGCAGTCGATCCCAATGACCGCGGTGAGTCGCCGATACGGCTCGCGCAAGCGGAAGACCAATTTGCTCCGGCTGTGAATCGCTAACCCTTTTGCGTAGCGTTGTTTCTTGTTGTCGCGCGAGAGCCAAAGGTCATTCCCCTCAAAACCATGGTCCCGGCGTGGCCCGTAAAGCTGCAGGATTCGCTGGGGCGACACGCGTGACGCGATGTACGGTGTACACTCTTCCAATTCAAATTCTAGATCACTCAAATAAGCGACGTTGCCGGACGAGAAATCGAGTTGTGCGATGGCGTCCCACGGCAACTGGCATTTGGTGCCGGACGTTGTCACGATGGCGAGCTGTTCTTGCTGAAGCTGAACCGACCGAGCACGCCATTGCGAGCCATTGGATTCCTTGACCGTGCAAATCGAGTCGGGCAGATTACGCCCTGCGGGATGGTGATAAATCAAGCCTTCCAGCTTGGTCCGCTTGACCGGGATGCGCCGGTCGTCGTATTCGAATGCGACCGTTTCATCGGTAACGTCATGGAAAATTCCTTCGAGTTGATCGAGTGCGGTTTTGCTACGACGCAGGACGATAACATCGCTGCTGTTGTCGCCCTCGAGGATCTCACGCCATTGCGTGTCCAAGGCTTCGGCGGGAGCGTGGAATCGAACGGCGCGGATATTGCGCGTTTCGATCGATACCGTTTGCTTGCCTCGCTTGACCGTGGCGACGCGGTTGGTTACTCGATACGACTCACCCACCACGTGCGACCCGTCGACCAATTCGATCCACACCCCCGCCAAACCGGCTGACGCCGGGTCGACGTCGCGCAGGACTAACGTCAATACGTCACGCGTCTCGAACGGCTGTTCTTTGCCGTCGATCTTCAGGACGATACGCTTGTTGTCCAACTCGACCAACGCACCCGCCTGGCGAACGCCGCTGAGCGGTTGCAGCGTGACGTCGAGCGTGGCAGGAGTGTGCAGCAAGATTAACGTGGCGAGCCACATGATGTTGTTATCCGGAGTCTGAAGGTTAATCGTATGTCGTGCTAATTGAGTTCGCGAACGGCTCGGCCGGAAGTCAATCCGGACTGTCGATCGGTCTTGTTCCACTTGGGGTAACGGTTTAGCCATCTGAAGTGGGACGTGCAATCGAGTTCATTTTCCATCGGTCGCCCCCCACCGCCTTGTGCGGTGGGTGAAGATGATTGGTACGCTACCCGTGACGTCCCATCTCCCCCCACATCCACGGCCCCCTTTCCTCCCCGCCGCCGAAGGCGGCGGGGAGGAAAGGGGGGGAGTAGCTGGCATCGCGGG
>JAJRVM010000241.1 GCA_024277285.1 Planctomycetota bacterium | reverse complement strand
GCCCGTCTTGTCGTAAGCGTACAGCTCATCCGTCTGGTAGTCGTAATCGGCACCGGTCAACTGATCCGTGTCATCATAGCTGTAGGTGACCGACCCGTCGGCCAATGACCAGAAGTCGGTCACTCGGCCCAAAGCATCAAAGTCCCAGTCGTAATCCGCCAGTACCGTCATGCCTTGCTGATACGTCAGGTCGGTTAAGCGACCGGCGTGATCGTAGCTGAAGCTGCTGGCCACGACCGATTGCGTGGCACCGGTGTCCGCGAACCGCTCGATCGAAGCGAATTGGCTCAAGGCGTTGTACTGGAAATCGACCCGTTTGTCGGCGACCGTGTTGCCACCGGTCTGGCCAGTCTGCGTGACGCTGGTCCAACGCGACAGCAGGTCATAAGAATAGCTATTGGCAAAATCGTCCGCCGAATTCACCTCGGCCGACAACGCCGTGCGGTTTCCCACCGCGTCGAACTGTTGATCGAGCACCACGCGCGGCAGACCGGGCGTTCCTTGATTGTCAACTTCCGACGAGAAATGGGGAGTAGTACTTTTTCGCAAGACGACTACGCAGGCTAGGCAAGCTTCCTGCCCAGATACGACTAGCGCATAGTGCCATCAAAGTGTCACGTTACAATCTGCATTGATCCTTGCCAATTCTCCGTGTTTCGCCACGAAAAATGTACTACTCCCCTTTTCCCAACCACGGCACAGGTCAGACCGCGCGCAGCGCCTCAGACCGCTGGTGATCGCTTACCCTTTCCGCCACGGCGAGTTTAACAGTATGCGTGCACTACACAACGTCAGCGATGGCCACAATCCGTCCAATACAAGCCACGATCGCTTCCATCGCGTCTTGCCGCGCGCCTGGTCGTGCCGCAAAAAAGGACTTGGGGTTTCGTTCAAAGGTAAAGTGGTCTGCCAGATCCTTCAGGAGTTGAAGTTGTTCTGCAGTCGGTTGGAGCGGACACAACACGACGAAATCGAGGAGCAAATTCAGGGTATCAATGACTGTGCCTTCACAGTCGTCGCAATTTGCGTGCATGACGTACAGAGTGTTCGCCAGATCGAGACAGAAGAGAGGTTTGTCCACATCAATTTCGTCAACTTCTATCCGTGGCGCATATTCCAGCAGGATTGTGGTCGCTCGGTTCGCGTCGACAAAAAAGATGATCCGGCCATTGCGAGTCAGCGGGCGATCCTGCTTCCCTTCGTAAAGGAGGCAGTAAAGCTCTGGCGATTCAGCATCCGGAGAAACCCGCACGGACACGAGCCGCCAAAATGTCATATGTGCAACGTCTCTGGTCATACAACTAGTCCTCAAAATGCCTGTCGCAATACTTCTTTAGCTCACTGAATTCCTTCGCCTGTTGCCCCTTTCGCGACCAACCGCCTTCGCCATATCTTCCGTCCAATAATCGCTTGGCATATTCAGTCCCTGTCTCGCCCCATCTAGGGAACTTTCCTCTTGCCCAGCTTGCGATGTCCGTGGCGCCTGTCTTTCCCTTTGCACCTGGTTTAGGCTTCTTGAAAGGCAGCTTCTCTCGAAGCCACTCCAACATCTCGCGCAACGGTTTTCCGACCAGCCTCTGGCCTTCTTGACGTAGTTCATTCCCAACAATTTCTAGCTTCTTCGATTGGAGAATTGCTCTGAACGCTTCGTCTTCGGGGCCCGGAAGCAAGAAGCCACCGATGAATACACCCGCCTCCCAGGTCCCGCTGGCGGCATCGATCACCACCGACGCACCGCAGGAGAGGCTATTCAGGAATTCCTTTCTTCGCAACAAATACTCATGTTCTTCGGGAGTGCCTCCTTTGATCTTGATTGTGGTGACGGAAACCAACTGCTCCCTTCCCCAATTGCTGGGTCGCCAGAATGTCCACCAGCTCCACGTGTGGAGCTTTTGAATTGTGTATCCACCCCCTTTCATCTTGTACGTGAGAAAGCGATAGGCGCCGATGTCCTCCGTACGGATCAGCGTGAGTGGTGGACCACTATCAGGACGGTTCGCCTTCTGCTCGTTCACGTCTCGCGTATACGCGACACCATGCGGGTCATGATCAAACCACTCCTGTAACCCGCTCGGATCGACGGCCCCGGTCGCCCCATTACCCACATACCGGTACCGATTGGCATCCCCGGCGGCAAACCCGATCGGATCTTGGCTCAGCCACCGGCCTTGCACGGGATCATACCAGCGGGCGCGATTGTACTGTAAATCGACGTCGCTGTCCCAGTCGCGGCCGGTGTAGGCGAACAGGTGGTCGATCGCGGCGTTGGACTCGGACGTGATGTTGCCGAAAGCGTCGTAGCGGATGTGGTTCACAACGCTGGTCGTGCCGGTGCCCGCGTCAAACTCGGCCAGGTCACGGACCGTGCCGAGATTGTCGGTCAACGGCCAGAGTACGGTATCGGTCGTACCGGTGGCGAGGTCCATCTGTTCGTCGGCCAGGATCTGATCAATGGCCGGGCCGTGCAGGTAGCGGCTGGCAAGGTTGCCGTTCTCGAATCGCAACGCG
>JAJRVM010000015.1 GCA_024277285.1 Planctomycetota bacterium | reverse complement strand
CCTCTGCGGTCGTCTTGGCACGATGCCTGTCAGATTCAAGAATCCGCAACCGCAAAACGACCCCTAACCAGCCACCCACCTCGAAAACCCCGCCCCGGCCATACCGCCAAAGTGGTACGCGCCAAAATCGCGAACGACAGGGCCAGCGGCGGCGGGTGATTAGGGGGCGTGCCGCGCATTTTGAAACGCTCGTTTGGCGCACGGAGAGCCGATCGGTGGAGCGTGTGCGTACGCAGCGATCGGAATTGCAAGAGCGATTCGCTTTGAAAAGCCGGTCATCGGCGGCCGATACGAGAACGGTCTGGAGGGCGGCATCGTTTGAGGATCTAAGACGGACGAACCGTTGTTGGCGGCTTTTCCCCGTTTATTCAGAACACTTGGCACAGAGCGGATCGACCTCTTCGTTCGTGAAGGCCACGGAAAACGTTCCGCAGCCACAGCGTGTGCAGCAGATTGGCTCCAACTGTTTCAAGAGTGGGTTCCAGTAGACCGTGTGCTTTCGTCGGGCACGTTTGCGCTCGATCGACAAGTCGATCGCCAGTGCAGGGATTTCCATGCGAGTGAGCACCACCGGCTCCAATGCCAGTTCCATCGCGTAACGCTCGTCCAACTCGGCCGCCTTGCGCCGCATCTCCAACTTGACGGCTCTTTCCTTGGCCTTCTGTTTCTCGGGGTCGGTCTGTGCTTGGCTTCGAGACATCTTGCGATGGTTTTCCCGTAGGAGGGCATTGTAGTATTCTCGCAGCCGCCTCCGGTCGCGTTGCAGTCGCCCGTCCATTCGGTCGAGGAATTCGGCAGCCAACTCTTGAACTTGCTGTTGGGCTCGAAGCAGTGCTTGCTGAAAAGTCGTCGGTGGCTGTCGGCAAGCAGCAGGGTGCGGCTCCAATTCCCAAAGGTCAAACGCGTTGGGCATCTTGACCTCGGTTCCCGAGGATGCGTTCACCGTGATTGGTAACTGCGTCTCCCAGCGGTCCTCCGAGACGAGCAATGCATGGAACCACCAAGTATGGTACTCAACTCGCACGTCCCTGGTGCCGTGTAACCGCACCCTGGCATTCAGCCACGAGAATTCGCGGCGCACCACTTCCTCGAGATCCCCGCGTTTGAGATACATCTCCTGAATGCAAAAGGTTCCGACCCGTGGCTCAGGTTCCAGCAGCCGGGCAGCGGTGTCGAGAAAATCAGTGGCAAGGCTGAGGCACCAGCCTTCACTACCAGGTTGCGTACTGAGCCGGACTGTCTCGCCATCGGTGTGGAACAAGTCGGCCATTTCCGCAGGCACAATCGCGGTACCCTCGCTAGGGTCCGTCCACTCCACCAATCCGCCGCGACGTTCCAAGAGCTTGGTGGCGAACTCGCAGACGTCCTGTTCCATGCTGTGAGTCATTCGTAGTCGTCTCCAAACAGCGCTTCATCGAGTTCCTTGGTCTGGACGTACTTCTCCTGCGCTTCCAAGAGTGACTGCCCGAATTCATCGAACCGATGTTCCAGTTCTTGGTCGTCGTGGGATTGCAACCAGAGGTTGAGCACCAACGATTCAAACTCGTCACCACCATCCAGGTTTCCAAGGATAGATCCTACTTCGCCGACGACCAGTTCGAACATGCGAATCTTCTCGGTCAACAAATCCAAGAGCCTCGACTCCAACGAGCCGACGGCGCAGAGGTTGAAAATAAACACGTCTCGAGTCTGGCCAATCCGGTGGATTCGCCCAATCCGCTGCTCGATCTTCATCGGGTTCCATGGCAAATCGAAATTGACCAAGGTATTGGCAAATTGCAAGTTTTGCCCTTCCCCGCCCGACTCGGAACAAAGCATCACAGGTACCTCTTGGCGAAACGCCTCGACGGCTGCGTCTTTCTGCGATTGCGATTGTGCGCCGGAAAAAGTGGTGTACGCCACGCCCGCCTCGTCGAGCAGGTGCTGTAATTGGAGCAGGGTACGCCGAAAACAGGCGAAAATCAGCACCTTCTCGTGTCCATTTTGGCCTAGCAACTCGAGAAGCTTCTCCTCCTTGGCCGACCGCTTGATGCGGCGGGCAAGCTCGACGATCGGACGTGTGCGCTCATCCTCGCCTGCCACATTTTCCAGAGACTGGGCCAGCGCGCGGGGATGACTTCCCGAGGCCAAGAGCAACGCACTCAACTGTTTTCGTGTCAACGGCGGAAAGCTTTGGTCGCTTCCCTTGCCGTTTTCCCCCGTGTCGTTTTCCCCCTCGCCGTTTTTATTGACGGGGTCTTCTTCAACGTCGGCTTTCTCGGGTTTCTCGGCGGCATTGCAGGGGCTGTCACCAGGAGCGGCCATCGGACTCTTGCGCTGCCGCAGGTATTCGTTCAACTGCCAGTAGAGTTGCTGCTCGTCACTACGCGGTTGAGCCATCAACGTTTGCGCGTAACGCGGCGGCAAGTCCATTTGAACGAGACTTCGAGTATTGCGAATCATCACTTCGCCTAACAGCGCCCGCAGTCGCTCTCGATTTAGTGGGTCGCGTGGGCTGCCACGGCGGACGTATTGCTTCTTGAAGTCGGATTCCGTCTTCAGGTGGCCCGGTTCAAGTAGCGTTAGCAGATTGTAAAGCTCCACCAAGTTATTCTGGACCGGCGTCGCCGATAGCAAGAACAGATGACGGCGTTTTAGCCGGTTGACCAGCTTCCAGTTGAGCGTTGTGCGGTTCTTGCAGTGGTGCGCCTCATCGACGATCACCAGATCCCAATCAGCCGCCGTGACCGCATCCGCGCGCCGCCTGCTTTTTGCGAAAGGTAGCGACGTCAGCACCAGGTCCGTGTTGGCCCAATACTCCGATTTGTCGGCGGCGACCGTTCTTGGTGGGATGGAAAACTCGAGTGCAAATTTCGACCGCAACTCCTCATGCCATTGAGAAACCAGAGAAGTGGGGACCAGAATGAGCACTCGCTTGACCAGTCCTCGAAGGAGATACTCGCGCAGAAGCAGACAAGCTTCGATCGTCTTGCCGAGCCCCACTTCGTCGGCAAGCAGCACACGGCCGCGGAAATGTCGCAGCACCTTTCGAACGGTCTCGATCTGATGCGGCAGTTGCTCGACTCCCGTAAGCCCTTCCAAGCAAAGTAGCTGATCGAATCCTCGCAAGAGCCCGAGGCGAGTGTGTTCCAGATGCAACCGAAGTGACTCCACGTCGTCGGTCGTGGCGCCACCCAAGCCGGAACAGGATCGAAGCCTGACAGGAATCCCTCCAGAAGTCTTCCACACGACCTCGGGCTGGCGGGTGTTCGCGAAGGGTTCTTTCGGAACCGTCTGCAAGGCGGATTGGGACAAGATTCCGTTCCTCAACTGGCTAAGCTCCATCCAAGCCTTGGCTTCCCAGCTCGATTTTTCCTGGTCGAATTCTGTTTGTCGGCTTCTGTTTCTTGAACGCTGATTCACGGGAAGCAGGCAGACACCGGAAAGTCATCGGTAGGTTGTGCGCGGACATCAAACGCGCCGATATTCTCCCAAGGGGCTCAAGTTACGTCAACCACTTGTGCACCCGACCCACTCCCAGTTTGATGGCTCGGTGAAGGGACTCGGCCCGCCAACTCTGTCGACACCCCACAAATGAGTACAATTTGTGTTAAACTGAGGGAAGATGCGGAGCAGCCAAAGTTTGCGGGCCTAACGACGATGGCGAAGCATCCAAACAAACACATTCGTGAGGCCATTGAATATGCCAAAGAGTACGGATGGATTTTTGTCAAAGCTGGTCCACGAGCTCACGTCTACGGCGTGCTCTACTGCCCCAGACGCGATCGGGACGGCCATCGATTCAATATCCATTCGACTCCGCGAAAACCAGAGGCCCACGCTCGTGACATTTTCCGGCAAGTCGACAATTGCGACCGTACATAAGAAACTGATTTGACGGAGGGTATTGGATGAACACGTTTGATTTCACGCTTTCGATAGACCGGCTCATCGAAGACCTTGATGAAATCGATGCCGTCTACGCTCGGCATGATGACATTTCGATGTTCAATTCCCAGGGCACGACAAGAATCACATTTCACCGTGAATCAGCTACCTTGGATGATGCCATTCGCTCATCAGTTTCGGACGTGCAATCATTTGGTTACAAGGTCACGCAAATTGAAGTTGAGCCTGAATGCGTGGGCGCCAACTAGGGGAGCGTCAAGATCAAGAATTAGGGTTGATTCCGTAGCTGGAGTCGCAAGACTTCAGAGAAGTCGTGCAGCAGCTCTTTGACTTCTTCGCCAAAGATCTTGCCGTCACCGCCCGCCTGTCACATCTGGAAATCGACATACTGCGACGTTTGCTGCTTGCTCAAGGGGTGGCACCGGTCGGGTCATCCATTTTCTACAGGGCATGACACGCATCTGTGACACGCATCGGTGCCCTACAGGCATGACACGCATCTGTGGCCCGTTCTTCCGTGATCAACGCCCTTCGCGAGTACCTCACGACCGGACAACTTCCGCCGCTACCTGCAACCAAAGATGCTTCCGACGGCTAAACGGTTACTAATCGTCCAGAAAACGCGTAGACTCAGCCCAACGAGATGTTTGCGTCGAAATCGAACGCATTTCGAGTTATTCTGCACTTTCTGAGAAAACGCTACGGAATGCACTTGCGGCGAATCACACAGATTGCACGAATTCCGTTTCACGATGGATGTCGCATGGCATTCGTGTTTTTCGCGTCTTTCGTGGTTCCTTCGTTGTCTGAATCTGTATTGATTTAGGCGACCAACGTGACGAGGCTTTCGGTGAGTTGGATGATTTTTCGCGGTAGCAACCAGTGGGTCGTAATCGTCAATAATTCATGTCGCAGGATCTGTCGTCGT
>JAJRVM010000240.1 GCA_024277285.1 Planctomycetota bacterium | reverse complement strand
TTAGCCCCGGTAGGGGCGGCACAGGAAGGACGAGGGCTGGCGTCTGTATCGCCCCTGCCGGGGCTTTACGGATATTGTTTGCCGAGGACCGGGGCCTGACGACCCCGGCAAGGACTATGTTGGCCCTCCGGGCCTTAAAAACGAAGCTCACGGCTAAAGGCCATGAACGGTTACGATTTTTGTTATGGTCCGTTACGTGCCGAAGGCACAACCCTATACGAGCACTGGGGAGCCTTCCCACGCAACTCAAAACCCCGTACGGGGCGGTCCTACCTGTCTTGGGGCCACGCCTGCGGGGTTTGACGGTGTTGTTTTTCATAACTCACGGTTGCGCGGCGATCGCTGCGCTCACGCCAGCTCCACCCTTGCCCTGGTATAGGAACGTCCCTTCGGGACTGGAATAACTAAACAATATGAAACGACGAAGTAAGTAATTGAACGTCGTCTCGCAATCCTCCCCCACACACTCACCATGACTCAATTGTGCATTGGCTGTGCCACCGTCGAAATCACACCTGCTGCGGGCCTACCGCTGATGGGCAACTTTCGTGACAACTATGCCGCACGGGGGACTCACGACGCGCTGCACGCCCGGGCCATCGTCTTTGCCGGCCCTCATGACGAGAAGACGGCGTTACTGGCGATCGATATCTGCATGCTTGATCGCCGCAACACTGCGTTCATTCGCAGTATCATTGGTGCACAATGCGATATCTTGCCGCACAACGTCTTAGTCCACGCCACGCATACCCACAGTGCGCCGGCTGCGAGCGGCAGTCTGGGAATGGCTGACTTGATCGCTCCCCATACTGAAGCCATTGAAACAATGCTACGCAAAGCCGCGTCGGCGATGGTCAAGGCAAACCAGTCGCTCGGCGAAGCAACACTCGAAGTCGGTTGCGCGCGCGAAGAGCAGGTTTCGTTCAATCGGCGGTTGCGACGTCATGACGGCACCACACAGATGAATTGGGAAGCTCTACAGCAGGGATTCGATCCGGCACAGATCGATCGTGCGTGGGGACCAACGGATCCCGAGATGATCTGCCTGGTTGCGCGCCGCACGTCGGGACCGATGGCGGTGCTGGTTCACTTCGCTTTGCATCCCGCTATCCTTGCCGGTGACAATTGGTGTTACTCGGCCGACTATCCTGGTCACCTACTCGCGACATTGTTACCCGTGACATTGTCCTCTGCTGAGCACGCCACAGCGAACGGCATGGCACACGGTCTATTTCTCAACGGGTGCTGCGGCAACGTGAATCACGTCGACTACCGTAACACGTCTCAAGAACGCGGCTTTGCCATGGTCCAGCATGTCGGTTCGGTGTTGGCTGACTGCGCAGATCATGCGGTAGCGAAAAGCAAGACCATTTCCGCCACACCGTTGCTCGTTTCAAGGGAAATGGTTCAACTCGACCGTTTGCCGATCAGCGAACAAGAGCGAGAGAGGTGTCTGCGGATCCTCGAACAATCGCGACACAATCCGCCGCAAGGCCAAGTGGACGGATTGCCCGACGCGTACTTTGCGAAGCTGCAACTCGACATGTACCTGCGGCAAGGTCAACCAGACTTTGTCGAAGTGATGGCGCTGCGGCTTGGTGACGTGGCCATCGTCGGCTTGCCGGGCGAGGCGTTCTGTGAGTTGGGTCTGGAAATCAAGCGTCGGTCCCCCGCGACGCACACATTGATCGCCGGGTTGTGCAACGACGCCATCGGGTACCTGCCGACCGAAGAGGCTTTTTCGCAAGGTGGCTACGAGCCGATGGTCGGCAGCACCTTCTATCAACCCGGCTCGGCCGAGCGATTGGTCGAATCGGCCGTCGCGCAATTGCGACAGCTGTTCCGCGAGCGGTAGCTGACCAGTCATGGCTCCGCCGGGACAAGCCCGGACGGGGGCCGCCAAGTTGCGTCGTTAGCTGAGTTGCCGCACACGTCGCCACTCCTACTTGGTTACCGCACGCGGCTGCGGTACCATAGCGTGCTCGACATGTCGCAACACGAACAGGGCGAGGTAGAAACGTGGCAACGGAACTGCAACTGTTAGATATCGTTGTTTTGATCGCCTATCTGGCGGGCGTCGTGGCGTTTGGCTGTTGGTTCGTGCGAAAGAGTCGGCGGTCGGAAGAGTTCATGGTGGCCGGCCGATCGTTGCCGGGCTGGGCGGTTGGGCTTTCGATCTTTGGGACCTATGTCAGCAGCATTAGTTTCTTGGCCAACCCCGGCAAGAGCTACGGCGGGAACTGGAATCCGTTTGTGTTCGGGCTGTCGTTGCCGATTGCCGCGTGGGTTGCCGCGCGCTGGTTCGTTCCGTTCTATCGCAAGACCGGGACGATTTCCGCCTACGACCATCTCGAACACCGCTTTGGATTGTGGGCGCGCACCTACGCGGTATTCTGTTACCTATCGACCCAGATTGTCCGAGTCGGCGCGATCATGTACCTGGTCGCATTGGCCGTGTCACCGTTGATTGGCTGGGACATCAGCACGATCATCCTGATCACAGGTATCCTTGTCACCGTCTATACGCTGTTGGGCGGAATTGAAGCGGTCATCTGGACCGACGTGGTGCAAAGCTTAGTCTTGACGGCAGGCATGGTCGTCTGCGTCGTGTTGCTATTGGTCCGTATTCCAGGCGGATTTAGCGAACTTATGACCGTAGCAAGTGAACAACACAAATTCTCGTTGGGAAGCTTTGGGGCCAGTCTCGCCGAACCGACGTTCTGGGTTGTGCTCATTTACGGGCTGACGATCAACTTGCAGAACTTTGGGATCGACCAGAGTTATGTGCAACGCTACATCACAGCGCGCAGCGATGCCGCGGCGGTTCGCAGTGTTTGGATAGGCGCTCTGTTGTACTTGCCCATCTCGGCCGTCTTGTTCTTCATCGGCACCGCTTTGTTCGCCTTTTATACAGTGCAACCCGAACTCCTGACGATGCCTGACGGCACGGTCATCACGCAAGCTGACAAGGTATTTCCACATTTCATCGTCACCCAGTTACCCGCCGGCGTGACCGGGTTGCTGGTCGCCGCGATCATGGCTGCTGCGATGAGCAGTGTCGACTCGTCGCTCAACTGTTCGGCGACGCTCATTCTGTGCGATATTTACAAACGGTACTTTCGCCCAAAGGCAACTGAACGTGAGTCGATGAGGGTACTCTACGGCGCCACACTCGTTTGCGGCATCCTCGGCACCGGGATCGCGCTGGCGTTGATCGGGACCACCAGCGCGTTAGACACGTGGTGGCATCTCTCCGGGATTTTCAGCGGCGGAATGCTCGGCCTATTCCTATTGGGCCAGATATCGCACCGCGCCAAGAACCCGGCGGCCGTCACCGGCGTGATTATCGGCGTGTTGCTCATTGCCTGGATGACGTTTTCGCCCCAGTGGGGCCAGCTTCCGGGTACCGTTTCAATATCCGAACAGACCACATCGGTCACCTCTTCCGATCCGCAACTCGCTGCGGCTCTGCACACGGGGGACCAGCTGGTCATCGAGCAAGTCGAGGTAACGATCAAAACGATCGGTGGGAACAACACGTTCGAGTTGAACCGGCCCTTTGAACACGCCTCGGTTGTTGACGTACCGGCCTACCGTGACGGTCTGGCCCATCGATTGCGTTCGCCATTCGCCAGTTTGCTAATCACGGTGATCGGCACGCTCAGCATCTTGTTAGTCGGACTGCTCGTCACTCGGCTAACCCGCCAATAGCGTGTTACTTGGTGCCTCGCCGAACGCCCAATGCGCGTGTTTATTCCGAACCGACGTTAGCGACTCGCAGACGGATGCGAACAACGGCGTTAGACAAGACGTCTTGAAATTGAGGGCGAATCCGATCACACCGTGGCACGATCACACACCGTCGAGCGACGCCATGACGTCCGTTGTTCGCGATGTTCTTTTGCGTAAACAGGATGATCCTGTAGAATGGAAGTACGTTGCACCGATTTCGTGCTTGCGGTCCTTCACTACTCACGGGAGAAACTGGGTGCCAACCTTCATATGCGATCCGGAATTGGAAGAACGATTGCGCGCGGAACGAGTGTTATCAGGTGCTGATCGTTTTGATGAGACCTGGGAGGGAATCTACGTCATGGCACCGCTGGCTAACAACGAACATCAGCAGATCGTGTCTCGGTTGACGTCGGTCTTTGAACAACTTGTTGGATGGACTCAATTGGGAATGGTTTTCCCAGGCGTCAACATCAGTGATCGAGTTGACGATTGGAAAACGAACTATCGATGCCCCGATGTTGCCGTCTTCCTCAAGGACACCACCGCTGTCAATCACGATGCGTTTTGGTATGGAGGCCCCGACTTTGCGGTTGAGGTAGTGAGTGAGGGCGACCGCACCTTGGAGAAACTGCCCTTCTACGCCAAAGTTGGAACTTGTGAACTGCTGATCATCCACCGCCACCCGTGGAAACTCGAATTATACCGATTGGTCAACAACTCGCTCGTTGTGACCGGAACCAGTGCGTCGTCCGACGGCCAGCCGATCCACAGTCTGGTACTCGATTGCGACTATCAGATTGTCGCCGGAGACAACCGGCCGACAATCCTGGTCACTCACAGCAAGTCACAACAAGAATGGAACGTATGAGACAACGTGTTGAACGGTCCGTCTTTACAATGGGGGAACCGACCGGCGCTACGTCGCCGTCGTTTACTGGCCAATGCAGTAGAGCTTATCGTTGGTGCGGATAAACAGTTTGCTGCCGGCGGCAACGATTCCCGACCGAATGGGTGCCTCTGACCGCGCCGCCATGGGCACCTCGCCAAGTATGGCGCCGGTCCTCGCGTCGGCGATCATAACCAAGCCGTCAAAGTTGATCATGTAGATCTTACCATCGGCCAACAAGGGCGACGCTTCACACGGGGCTCGACTTGGCAAAGGCGTCGTCCACTTCACCTTCCCGGTGGCCGGCTCGACGCGCGAGATGCAGCGGCGTAGCTTGCTGAGGACGAAGAAATCGCCGTCGTAGAAGGCCGGTGTTGCAACATCGCTGGTAACTTCCCGCACATCGTCACTGATCCAGGCAATCGCGTCATCGCCAAGGGTCCCTTTACCGCCAGCCCGTACGGCATAGATGGGAGACTTTTTCGGTGCACAGGCCAGTATGATCCCGTTGCCGGTGACCGGCGAGGGGACGAGCCGCCAGTGGGGCACTTTGGCGGGGTTCCAGGTTCCCCATCGCCACAATTCGCTGCCCGTTTGCGGATTGTGTCCGGTAATGCAATCCCCACCGACTACCAACAGTTCCTTGCGACCATCAAACTCGAACGGAATGGGCGATGAGAATGCCTCGTGCGACTCGGCGACGGCGGCACTCGGACGAGTCACGCGCCAAAGCTCCTTACCCGTTTTCGGGTCCATGGCCAAGATATACGATTCGTTCTTGCGATCAGCGAATCCGCGCCCCCCCACCGGCGTGTCACGCTGCAAGACCTGCAAGTACAACTTGCCTTCGTACAACAACGGTGTCGAGCTAAAGGTCCATTGAAAAGCAAACTCGCCATAGTCTTTTTGAATATTGCGTTTCCACAGCTCGTTGCCCTTGAAGTCAAACGCCACCATCGGGCCATTGCCATAAAAGAAGATGACGACTTGACCGTCGGTGACGGGCGATGGGGCCGCAAAGGTGCTGCGCGTATCACGATTCAACTCGTCGCCCACTTCGTGGCTCCAACGCAGTTTTCCGTCCGTGCGTCCGTAGCAGAGCGCAGCGAGTTTGTTCGTATCGGGGTCGGTACTGGAGATGAATACGCAGTCGCTCGCGACGATCGGCGTGGCGGCACTTCGACCGGGAAGATCAGCGACCCAACAAACGTTCTCGGTGGAACTGAACTTCGTTGGCAGATTCGTTTCATCCGTTGAGCCGTTGTAGAACGGACCTCGCCAATGCTGCCAATCAGAAGCGTGAAGTAACGGGGCACACGTGCAAGCGGTAACGATACAACCGACGGCAAGAAAACAAGCAATGCGTTTCATGTTGAAGTATTCCACAAGGCTGGGATGAAATTCAATTGACTGGACAGCACCATTTAGCCGCCCAACGGCGGCCGATCAATGACGAATGACGAAATACCCAATGACCCAAAAAGGACGACAGACGAAAGCCGAAACACAAAGGCCGTCCGCTGCGCGACACGACACAGGTCGTTCGATCGAAAAGCCGCCGACATTCTGGCTTCGCTTGTCGTTGGTCATCGCAACTCGCCATTAGGTAACAGTTTAGCCGAATGGAGTGGGCCGTGTACCGTGGTCTGGCATCGTGGTCTGGCATCGTAGTTTGGCAACGTGGTCTGGCTACGTGGTCTGGCTACGCTGACGGTACTGTACGCGGAGCATGACGTTCTGTTAGGGCGATTCCGTCGACGTTTCCAGGCGGGTAAGAACCAGCCACGTTACGGTATATTTCTACACTAAAACGATGGAGCAATCGAGTTGGTCGACCATCGATTCTATGGTCGATTCGCTGATCAGCTCGGACTGGCGATCCAGGAGCAGCAGGTTGGGCCGCTGGTCGCGCGTGGACTGGATCAGCGCGCTGGCGGTCGTAATGGGGTGAGGCAGCAGGGTGTGGGCAAGCTCCAGCTCGCTCAGCACCGCGGACGTGGCGGAGCTGACGTGTTGAAATGTTTGGTGGTCGTGTGCCAGTACCAACAGCACGATCGGGCTCTTCAGCGTGCGCGCCACTGCGGTGGCGGCAGCGAGCGCGCGTGCGCTGCGCGGGGAATTGTCGACCAACAGCAACAGCGGGCGCACGACCGGTCGAGCACGCAACCCCAATGGCGGGGTGACACCCGGCGAATGACTGCGGCAGGCAAAAAAAATCACATCCGATTCGCTGCTCGAACGCATCGTACACAACAAGGACCGCCGCCCGGCACGTCCATGTGTAACCGAAAAAGAGCAACGTATGCGCGCTGATTCAGCTCGATTCTCGAGGATGCGTCGAGCCAACTCGGCACGGTGGCGCATGGCACATGCCATCGACCGAGCGTCAATGGGACGCACGGTCGCCAGGCCGTTCGTGACTTCATGGACAAACGGAAGCTCAGCCAGACGCAATAGTGAGTCATTTTCGACGTACAAACCCTGGAGGTCCGCCTGCAGCGCCACCGCCACCTTGACCGCCGCTTCCATCATTTCGGAACCGAGCGTCGCGTCATCCAACGCCACCAGGACGTTGCGAATGGAAACACGGGAGGTTGATGACATCATGACTCCGCTTCCTCTTGTGGCTTTTGCGTAAGTTGCTGGCGGATCTCGAAAAAGGTGTCCAGCTGCTCCGCAACACGCTGGTTAATCGTACCCGCCGGGTATTCACCTTTTTCGTTCAACTGGCCAGCCGGCACACCCATCAGAAACTCCAGCGCCTGATCCACCGTCTCCGCCGCGTAGACATGGAACTGGTTCGCCGCCACGGCGGCCACGACGTCGTCGCGCAACATCAAGTTCTTCACGTTGCTGTGCGGGATCACGACCCCCTGCTCGCCCGTGAGGCCACGCCGTCGGCAAACGTCGAAGAACCCTTCGATCTTGTCGTTCACACCGCCGATCGGCTGCACGCGGCCACGCTGGTTCATTGAACCCGTGACGGCGAGCGACTGCTTGATGGGTATGCCAGAAAGTGCTGACAACAACGCTGCCGTTTCGGCAATCGAAGCACTGTCGCCGTCGACCAAACCGTAAGATTGCTCAAAAACCAAGCTGGCCGACACCGCTAGGGGACGCTGCTGTGCGAATCGCGTTGCCAGGAACGATGACAGGATTAAGACTCCCTTGCTGTGGATCGCTCCACTCAAGTCGACCTCACGCTCAATGTCCAGCAACTCGCCCTTACCCAAGCGCACATTGGCGGTAATCCGCGAAGGTTGGCCAAAGGAGAAGTTTCCCATGTCGATCACCGACAGTCCGTTTACTTGTCCAACCGCCGTCCCGGACGTATCGATCATCACCGTGCCACGCTCGATCTGCTCGTGAACCAGCGTGCGCACGCGGTTGACGCGGTAAACTTGTTTGTCGATCGCCTTATCGACGTGCTGGCGCGTCACTAACTCGGCATTCTCGGTCGTTGCCCAATAGTCCGCCTCACGCAATAGGTTGGCGATCGATTGCATACTGGTCGACAGGCGTTCCGAGTCACCCGCGATGCGCGCACTTTGCTCGATGACCCTGGCCACGGCGGTACTATCGAACGGCCGGTATTCTTCCTGCCGCGCCATCGTCGCAATGTAGCGCGCATACAGCCGGCAGTTGTCGGGATTGCGCTCCATCTGCTCGTCAAAATCGGCAGCCACTTTGAACAGCTCGGCAAAGTCGCGATCGTACTGGTACAGCGTATAGTAGAGCATTCGGTCACCGACCAGCACAACTTTGACATCCAGGGGGATCGGCTCCGGTTCCAGCGACACGGTGCTAATCAGGCTGAGTGTTTCGCCCAACGACTCGATTTTCAATTCCTTCGTGTTCAGCGCGCGTTTCAGGGCGTCCCAGGCATACGGTTGCTGGAGCACCTTGGCCGCGTCCAGGACCAGGTAGCCACCATTGGCGCGATGCAACGAACCTGCCTTGATCAACATGAACTGTGTAACCAGCGTTCCCATCCGTGACTCATGTTCCGCACGGCCGAGCAGATTGTGGTAGCTGGGATGGTTCTCGTAAACTACCGGCGCGCCTTCGGTTTGCGTATTGTCAACCAACAGGTTCACCTGGTAACGCTCGAAACTCGGCTGATTCGCACCAGGCAGGCCCAACAACGCCCCGGGAGATTCTTCCTGCTGAGGTTGAAACTCCTCCGAGTGCTGCACGACGTCTTTTTCCAAAGCATCGAAATAGGCCAACACGTCGGACAAGTCGGTGTACCGCTGCCGAAGCTGGGACAACAGGTGCCCGATCGCCACCTGCGTCGCCTGCTGATTCAATTGCTTGATCTTCTCACGCGTCTCCATGCGCCAACGTGGCACGCGTTCGACCAGTTCCTTCAGCTCCTCCTGCAAGTCCTTAACCGCCTCTTCAATCTGAGCACGCTCTTCGGCACTCAGTTTGTCAAAATCGTCTGGCCCAACGACTTCGCCATCGCGCAGCGGCGCCATGGCATATCCAGCCGGTGTTCGCACCAGCTGAATCCCTCGTTCCAGGGCACGTTCCGCCAGTTCCTTGAAAGCCAGATTGTGACGATCTTTCGCTTCCTGTTCGATCTCCTGGAGCCGGGTTTGATGTTCTTCCAATTCCAGCGTTGCGGGGATTGTCGTGCGAAGATCCTCCAACAGCGCCGCCATGTCGCGGTGCAGTTGGGCACCACGTCCGCGTGGCAACCGTATTGCAATCGGCTTGTGCGCCAACTCGAAGTTGTTCACATACACCCAATCGTCCGGAGCCGGCTCAGTCGCTGACTTCTCGGTCAGGTAGTGATTGACGGTACTCTTCTTGCCCAAACCGGGTGGGCCAAGGACGAACATGTTGTAGCCGTCTCGGCGAATACTGATTCCGAATTGCACGGCGTCCAACGCTCTCGCCTGGCCCAGAATCTGTTGTAGATCCTCCAAGTCATTGGTCGTTTTGAATTCCAGATGGCTTATATCGCACGTCCACCGCAATGATGATGCGGCTAGCCGGTTCACGTCTGTCATACTGTTCCTTGCCTCCTCCAGGAGCGCCCCTTAGCTGCTGCACAACAACCAAACTAACAATTCGTTGTTGCGGTATCGGCGAAAACAAGCGGTTCCGCCAGCGTCCTATAAGAACCTTGCCATATTCTGGTGTATCGAGGTTCGTCCGTTCCGGCCTCAGCCCAGTGGCCGCCAGTCCTCTGGCCGTTAAGTAAACGGGCAGCGGCCACGTGCCGCCGCCATGGGTCGCTGGCAAATCGCGACGTGAATCGGGGTGCGCCGCGTTCATTCGTCGAGTGCCCGCCGGGACCGGCCCGCCGCTGCGCCGCTGCCTCCATGGTAAGCCATGCCGGGACGCCTTGCGAGTCGATTCGTTGGCCGAGTCGGGTACGAACATGCCGATATCGTGATACCGGACGACATCATCAGGACCGGGCCCCTTGGGGGACAATTGCGTGACTTTGTCGCCCGTTGGGTGCAGGCAATGCGTCGCGTACCAGCCCCCCGAATACTTGGGGACGGCAGTCGGCCAATGGGGGAAGTGGCGAGGAGGCACGGTTTGGTTCACAATGGGGCTTGCGTCATTCTTGTCACTCGCCCTATTATCCCGCCGTGCCCCGCAAGCGACCGGATCAATTGGATCGGCCGCGAGTCGGCAATTCACGCGTCTCCGTCGGTTGAAAACAAGCTTCGTTTTGAAACTCGATGGAGTCACTATTTCCACCTCTTTTCTTCCGTGGTAAGGGCCTGGAATGTGCCGACCATAGCAGAAAGAGCCATTTTAGAACAAAGCCTAGCCTAAAGGACTCAATGCATGACATCGCGACGCGTTGTACTTCCCGAAAGTGACCTCCCCAGTCAATGGTATAACCTGCAAGCCGACCTCCCCGAACCGCTGCCACCGGTCCTCCACCCCGGCACGCAGCAGCCGATTGGCCCAAGCGATCTTGAACCACTTTTTGCCACCGAGCTGGTCAAGCAGGAAGTCAGCACGGAGCGGTGGATCGAGATTCCGAGCGAAGTACGTGATGTGTTGGCAATGTGGCGTCCCACTCCATTGGTACGCGCCCGCGGTTTGGAAAAGGCACTGAAGACCCCAGCGCGTATCTATTTCAAAGACGAGAGCCGTAGTCCCGCCGGCAGCCACAAGGTCAATACGGCCGTGGCCCAAGCCTATTACAACGCTCAACAAGGGATCAAACGGCTGACCACCGAAACCGGCGCCGGCCAATGGGGCAGCGCCATGTCGTTTGCCTGCAAGCAATTCGACATCGAGTGCAAAGTATATATGGTCAGAGTCAGCTACGAGCAGAAACCGTATCGCCGCTCGATGATGCACATCTGGGGCGGGAACGTGACGCCGAGTCCTTCGGACGAGACGGAATCGGGGCGCCAGATCCTGGCAATGGACCCCGATTCGCCAGGCAGCCTGGGAATTGCGATCAGCGAGGCGGTTGAAGCCGCCGTGAAACGCGATGATACGCGTTACACGCTGGGAAGTGTCTTGAACCACGTCATGTTGCATCAATCCGTAATCGGTCTGGAAACTCAGCGGCAACTGGAAATCTATGGTGATTCGCCCGATGTCATGGTCGGCTGTTGCGGCGGTGGCAGTAATTTTGGCGGGCTGACGTTTCCTTTCGTTCGGGAAAAACTCAAGGGGAAAGACATTCGATTTGTGGCAGTCGAACCCTGTTGCTGTCCAACCATGAGTCGTGGAGAGTTTCGTTACGATTTCGGCGACACGACACAACTGACGCCACTGATCAAGATGTTCACGCTCGGTCACAGCTTCGTGCCACCCGGGATCCATGCCGGTGGTTTGCGTTACCATGGCATGGCTCCCTTGGTCAGTTTCGCGTTGCACTTGGGGATCATCGAAGCCGCTGCTTTCCATCAACTCGAATGCTTTGAAGCCGCGCAACTCTTCGCCGAAACCGAAGGCATTATCCCCGCGCCCGAAACCTCTCACGCCATCCGTGGTGCCGTGGTCGAAGCGCTGCGTTGCAAAGAGCAAGGCAAGGAAGAATGCATTGTGTTCAACCTGAGTGGCCATGGGTTGTGCGATCTGAGCGCCTACGATCGCTATTTCGCGGGCGATCTGCACAACTACGAGTATCCGCAGGAGAAGATCGCGGCGGCCATCGCAGAATTACCCGAATTGGAATAGGATCAGCGCAATCGTAGCTGGGCCCGCCAAGGGCTCAGCTGTGCCGCCACCGGACTAATCAACTCGCTGGCCCCGCCCAGATCCAGCGACGCGCAATGGATCGTATCGAGATGACTCACCCCAAAATCTTGCTAACAACCAAGCGTTTCCGCGTCGAAACGGCCTCACACCAGACCGATGACGGACAGGTGCATCGGCGCGAAGTGGTGCGGCATCCCGGTGCGGTGACAATTCTGCCGATGGTCGACCTACAACATGTCTGCTTGATCAAGAACTATCGAGTGGCCGTCGCACGCACGTTGATTGAACTGCCCGCCGGGACACTTGAACCGAATGAAGAACCGGCTGCGACCGCCGAGCGCGAGTTGATCGAAGAGACGGGCTATCGCGCTGGCGAAATGGAACATCTGCACAGCTTTTTCCTGTCACCCGGAATACTGGACGAGCGGATGCACTTGTATGTGGCCACTGAATTGACGCCCGGTCAAGCCGCCCGCGAGCCGGGCGAAGAAATCGAAAACCTGGTCGTCCCGTGGGACCAAGCGATACGCATGGTCGTCGATGGCCAGATCGAAGATGCCAAGACGATTTGTGGCCTGCTGTTCTATGCACAACGCATGTCAGGGCGTTAGGGCAAGAAAGCACTGTCAAGACTGAATGGCATGTATTGGTTCAGCGTACCGTTGAGTTTGGGCGTGCTGGAATTAGCTACTCGTAAGTGGACTAAAGATGGTGCTTTCTGGAACAGGGAACCGCTGATGAACGCAGATAAACGCTAATGCAAAAGGCCCTCCGCCGTGGAAAGAAGCTGCGCGGAGTCAGACCCTGTTTATTGTTTACGCGTGGCGGTCGAGCGGCTAGAATAGGGCAATCGCACGACCACTGCGCATCGAGTTTTCCGGGGCCGTCTACGATGCGGCGCCGCCCGGCAAGCACTGTTTCGCGAAGAACGAGTACGGTGCGTGTCCGTGCCACTGCTCATTCCGTACGTCCTCCAGTATCAGTTCTCCCACAAAGCGCAAGTCGATGCCAACACGCAACCATCAAGTTGAGCAGTGTGAAGCGGCGATCGAGCTGCCATTGGAAACCGGCTAGCCGATTCGCACTGCGTGCAGTGTGCGACGGCGTAGTGGTGGAACGTTTGGTAGTGACAAGTCGATTCAGACGTGGAATGCGTTCGAGCATGCAGTGGCACGAACATTCCGTACGTTTGCTAACGGCAGACGTCCCAACAAAGTTGCAAACCGACGCATACACGCAAACGCCGAGTTGAGCAGTGTGAAGCGGCGCTCGAGCTGCAAGATGGAAAGCGGTTCGCCGGTTCGCACTGCGTGCAGTTACTGCCGGCGTGTTGGTTAAGCGTTTGGCAGTGATAAGTCGATTGAGACGTGGAATGCGTTCGAGCATGCAGTGGCACGAACATTCCGTACGTTTGCGCATGCAGTGGCACACACGCGCAGCCATGGACCGGAAAAAGGGAGTAATCTCATTTCTTAGTCGAACGAGCATAACGAAGGCGCCGTCAAGTTTCACGCCTGAAACACGTCCTCAATTTTGTCCGCTGTTCGGATGCGTTTGGCCCAGACCAAGAGTTGCTCGGAGCCGGCTACATCGATTCGGGGTAGATAATCCCCCGCAGTCGCGCCAAACTTGTCCTCAAGGAGTTGTGCGACAAACTCAGCCTTTCCTTCAGCATTTCCTTTAGCCTTTCCTTTCTCGATCCCTTTCTCAATCCCTTTCTCAATCAGTTCCTTCTCCCACAACTTGACTTGCTCTTTCAGCATCGTTCCACACTCCTGTATGTCTTCCAATTCCATCACCGACGGGCCCGACAATGGGCCCTGAGACAAAACCATCTCCACCCAGCTTGCCAGACGCTTGAGCGACTCCCCATACTCCGGCGTCGCTCGCCACTGCCCGATAGCGTCGATCATCCGCTCAAAATCCTCCTTCGTCCGGCATTGCTCGAATCGAAACACCAGCGCCGCCAGATTCTTCATCCCGGCCAACTCGTCCGCGTCTTGGGCGCGCTCGTCCAAGAGGAAGTACCGCATCTGAGGCCGGTATCGGGCCAATTCATCCGGACACTCGACGACCAACTAGGCCACGTCCAGCGGTGCCGACCACCGCCGCGTTCCATTGTAGAGCACGATCGGCAAAACCGGCGGCAAGAAACCGCCCGGACGGATCAGTTTTTCGTCGATCAGACGCTGGTAGAGCAGTCCCACGTAGACCATCAGCCGTAACGCCATGAACCGGTCGACCGTCGACTGGAATTCGATCAGCAGGTACACATAGAGCCACTGGCTGCGGAATCGGACCCGCCAGATCACGTCGTTTTCGCGCCGCTTGAACCGGTCGGAAACGAAACTGCCGCTCACCCGCTCGAGTGTCTCCAGATCCAACTGCTCGGTCCAGGGCTCATCGAAGCAGGAAGGAAAACGGAGGCAGGGGTCGTTACTCTCGTTACTCTACGGCCGATGGCCACAACGGCTATTCCGTTTTCGAGATCCGCCGTTTCATGCGGTGCAGCTTCTCGTGAGCGGCGTCGATCACTTGTTTCGAGGCACCGTCCATGCGCAGCACTCGATCCAGATCCTCGGCCGCCTTGTCATCGTCGTGCTAACGGGAATAGGCCAAGGCCCGGTTGAGCAGAGCCATGGCGATCACGTCCTCAGGCGCACCTTTCATATCGACGACGTTCGTATAGTCCGTGATGGCACCATCCAAGTTCCTCACACCCGCTTTCTCCATGCCGCGTTTGTACATCGCCATGGCTTTGCCACGTGTGGAGAACCCTCCAAACATTTTCCCAATCAGACTCATCGTCGACCTCTGCCGATCTTGCGTGGCGAGTGATCTCGCGTTTGTACCCCAACCTCCAACGCACATGCCATCCCTGCGGCCAGTATTATACTGCTCAATACGCCCCTTTACAGTCGGTTTTACCGCTTTCTTGACCTTATTCCACCGCAATGGAACGCGGCTACCGTCGGGCGGCTAAGTGGCGCTGTCCAGCTAGTTAACCGCATGGCTGACCACTCGCCACGCTCCGTCAGCGTCGTGTCGTTCGAATTGAAAAGTCCACGCGACACTGGGCCCCCCCACATCGCGGGAGGTCATGGATGCGGACATGGTCGCCCGCTCGCCCTCAATCGTCGGCCCCTGACGGATCCGCTTGATTTGCAGTGCCATATCATGCTGGTCCAAGTATTTGGTCACCGCGGCCTCGAAGGGTGCGGGATCCGCCGTCGGCGCGGCTTGGCCGCAACCAGACACCGATCCGATCACGATCGCCAGGATAACGTAGGGAGCGACCCAACGGGCCAGGTAATTGCCAACAACGATCGCCGCCATCAAAAGAGTGGCAACGGCGTCGTAACGCAAGTGACTCTGCCGCTGCACCTGTCGAAGCACCAGAACCAACAGTCCAAAAAACGCGCCGATCGGCAGGCAGCTTGCCACGTCAAACAACTCGAATCGCCCGGTCAACTGGTACAACAAACCAATATAGACCCCCATCGTCACCGTGGCTGATATGCCACCGGCGACCATACATCGGAGCCAGCCTCCACGGCTGCAACTGCCGACCACACACCCAGTTACCATGCCGGTCACTGCCCATGCATAGGGCGTCGTCCAATGGACCAGCCGAGCGGTTGCCGTGCTGACAAACGCAAACGCGGCACCCAACACGGCCCAGTACATCACATCGGCGATCTTGCCAGAAACGGCCCCGAACAACGCTCCCATCAGAACAGCTAATGTGATGACGAGCCCCGCACCCAACAATGCGTTTTGGCCTGACGGCCGAATGTACATCAGCGCGATACCGATCGTCGCCGTCAGCCACATGAGCGACTGCATGTCGAATTGCATACGTGGTCGCGGCGCAGTGCCAACCAAATCACATTCAGGCGTCGATGGTGTATGGTTTTCGCTGAGTCCGTTTTTGCCAGCTGTTTGCAACGTCATCACCGAGGATCTCCTGCGTGGTGGGATTCCAATTCAACTTGCGGCGCAAACGCACGGCCAGATTGGCGAGATGGCATGCCGCGTCCGCCCAGTCCAATGACACCGACATGAGGCCGATCGTTGGCAGCAGCGGCGTTGGCAGCAGCGGCGTGCGCTGCGGTCAGCCAATAGGGCACGGCTGCTGCTGCCCCGGTAGCCAGCCCAGCGAACGCTGCATAAATTGACGGCGAGTGGTATGGCATGCAGTCATTGAGGAACGACTCCTGACAAGCGAGCGTAATGGGCATGATCCGTTCAGACGTTTCGATGGCGGCTTGAAGGTGGAGTTGATTCTACCATATCGTCGACGCGCTTGGGATCCGACTCGAACAGACGCTGCGTTTGTGCTGCGGAGAGTGACTTCGTAGCGACAACTCCAGCACGTTAACCAGGTTTGGTGACAGCTTCTTAATCAAAACGAGACGTCACGTTTCGGAGACATTCTCTAGATTCAAGCGAGCGGAATGTCCACCGATTTGAGATACTCACCTCGAGCGCGAAGGCCTGAAGTGGATGAAGATGTAAGAGTAGGATGAAGATTGAGCGCCACCGGAGTACCTTCTGACGGGCCACCTTGTTATAGTGGGCAACTTACCAAGGGGCACAACGAAGGTACCAACACGAACCGCGAACCAATAGTGAGCTGGTGGCTCTCTTGTTGCCGGCAAGGAGACGAACCGTGGGGAAACCGCTCGACGAACATAGCACGTCCTTGGAAGACGTAAAACAGCTGGGACTCTTCGCTGCGATCGCGAGCTTGAGCTACGTGTTCTGGGTCGTGGGCGCCATGGAAATGGTCGAGCGGTTGGCGTTTTACGGCGTGAAGGCCGTCGCCGCCATTTACGCTACGGATCCGCTATCCAAGGGCGGGCTGGGCGTAAAGGCAAGTGAATTCGGTACGCTGCTGATGCTCTGGGCACTGGTCCAATCGATCCTCCCGGTCTTCACGGGCGGACTCTCCGACCGGTTTGGCTATAAGCTGACCATCTTCTGTTCCACGATCATCAAGATCCTTGGCTACCTGACGATGGCCTTCTGGCATAGCTACTGGGGGTTTTTCGCCGGAGCACTGATCCTGGCTGCCGGAACGGCAGTCTTCAAGCCGGGAATCCAAGGCACGTTGGTCAAGGCAACCAACCGCTACAACAGTTCCATGGCCTGGGGCGTGTTCTACCAAACCGTCAATATTGGCGGCTTCCTGGGCCCGATTGTCGCCGCACGGATGCGTTCGGACTTTGCCGAGATCTCCCCCGCCTACGGCTGGATGATGGTCTTTGTCGCGTGCGCGATCATCATCAGTTGCAACTTCCTGTTACTGCTCACCTACAAGGAGGTTGGCAAGGAAGAACGACTCGAACGAGATCGGCTGCGTCGTGAAGGCAAACTGAAGGACGATAACCTCTTCATCGAATCGTTGGTGGAATTGGCTAAACCGCACGTGTTCGTCTACCTGATTATTTTCTCCGGGTTCTGGTTCATGTTCAACTCGCTGTTCGATGTGCTGCCACTGCATATTCGTGACTGGGTCGATCGAACCGACATCATGAATACGTTTTTCGCCGGCGGCCAAACCGATAATCCGTTTTGGAAATTCCTGTTCGGGATGAATGCCGAAGCGAATGATATTAACCCGGAAGGGCTTCTGAACTTGAACGCCGGCATGATCATGCTGACCTGTTTCGCCTTTGCCTATATCAGCGGCTTGATGCGCGCGACTACCAGCATGGTGGTCGGCACGCTGTTCGCAACGGCGGCCCTGTTCGCGATTGGCCATGCCACGATGGGTTGGGTAATGGTGGCCGTGATCGTGACATTCAGCGTTGGGGAAATGCTATCGAGTCCCAAGTTCAGCGAATATATCGGTAATTTCGCGCCACACGATAAGAAGGCAATGTACCTGGGATTCTCGCAGATTCCACTCGCCGTCGGCTGGACGTTAGAAGGGAAACTTGGTCCGTGGCTTTATGGCGTGTTCGCGTCAAAAGACAAGTTTTCGCGTGAAATGTTGGTGGACCGCCTACAGCAGGGCACTGCCGCACTACCGACCGGCGAATCGCTCACGAAATTGGCCGAGGCTTCGACATTGAAACTCGAGACAGTTAAGCAGTTAGTCAACGCCGCTCCGCAGAAGGTCGTCGATGCAATTCCTCATGGCGAGGCGTTTGACTGGCTGGTCGCCGCGACCCCCGAAACACCGAAGCAGCTGACCGATGTGCTGTACGCCACACACAGCATTACCACCGTCTGGTACATCATGGGCGCAGTAGGAATCGTCTCGGCAATTGGCATTTATTTGTACGGCCGCTGGGTGCTCGCGATGGCGAAGAAGAAGTGATGCTTCCGCATCGTGTTGAAAACGGTCCGCAGCGGATACCACTTCCGGGCGGCTGTGGAAAATTCTCGTCCGGTTGGGGCAAGCCCAGCGGAAGCCTGCCGCGCCTCATAACGAACCAGTCATGCCATGCGATGCGCAGTGAAGGGAACGAAAACCGCTGCTCAGAGCGTCATCACTTTCCAACCGTCATCTTGCAATATCTTCGTCAGCGGCGCGCCCATTCCCTTGACCTCCACGCCCAGCGCTCGCAACGGGTCGACCACTCCGTACATGCTGGCACACGCCACACAGGCCTGAAACTTGACCCCCGCTTTCATCATCGATTGGATCTTGGCCTGGATCTCCTTGTCTTCGGCTACCAGCTTGGCACTCGGGCCCCAGATGATGATCAAGTTCTCGTCAAACCAATGGGCCCGCTGTGAAGCACCGACGTACATCAACAGCATGCGTTGCGCCAACAGAGGATCGTCCGAGGTCCATAAGACGGCCAGTCGAGTGGGAGTTTTTTCAGTTGCAACGGCCTTGGCATGCGTGTCTTGCGCGACAGCGTCTTTCGTGATCGCGTCTGGCGAGACTCCCATCCCTAAGACCAACAAGGCCACGGTCACAAGCAACATGGCGGTCCACGGTCTGTTCATCAGCAATGGTTGTGTCATCAGTTAGCACTCCGGTTTGGTAAAGTGTTCTGGGTCAGCTATGATCGACACGTACGATTCTAGCAAGCTCAAGAGGACCGTGCCAATCGACGCAGTGTGCCACGGCACTCCGTGCCGTGAAATGTGGCAGACACAGCAAAACGACATGCCGCTCTTTCACGAGAGGGGAGCGAAACGATGAACTTCAGTATCTACTGCCTGGCCATCGTGCTTACCGCCGGTGCGGACACCGCTCATACGGCGGACCCGGTCTCGGTGTCCGCAATGCTGCAGCGTGTTGGCGGCAGCGCGCAGCGTGACACCGCGTTGCCCGGAATGCCGATCACCTCGGTCACGATCCTCGATGCGCAGCTCGAAGACGACGACCTTCAGACCTTGGGGCGACTTGCCCAGCTCAAGACGCTGCACCTGACCGGATCGACATTTCCCGAAAACGCGTTGCGACACATTGCCAGTCTCAAACACCTCGAGGTACTCGGACTAGCCGGAACGTCGATCACCGACAAGTCACTCAAACCGCTCGAACACGCGGTTCATTTGCGCGTACTCTACTTGGGCAAGACACACATCTCGGACAAAGGACTCTGTCACCTCGGCCCAATGCGGCAATTGCGCGAGTTGTACCTAAACCAAACACGAGTCGGCAATGCGGGACTCCAGACACTTGCACGGTTGCCCCACTTACAGCAGTTGAGCCTGCAAGCAACTCGAGTGACCGATGCCGGGCTCGAGCATCTGACGCACCTTCCCGAGCTCAAGACGCTATATCTCTACGGTACGAAAGTGTCCGACGCTGGAATGCGTCACCTGGCCGAGCTGCCGACACTCACCGCACTGTACGTCTCTTTCACATCGGTCGGGGACGAGGGCGTGCGTGAACTCGCGCAGCTCAAACAGCTGCGTTGCCTGGTGCTTGGACACTCGCAAGTCACCGACGCCGCAATTCCCGCGCTAAAGAGTCTCGACAAGCTCATCACGCTGAATCTGGACAACACGCTGGTGACCGACGCCAGCTGCGAACCGCTGAGTTTGATGACCAGTTTACAGACACTCGTGCTCAGCAACACTCAGGTTACCGATCAAGGTGTGCGCAAACTAGCGACACTCACTCAGCTACGCTCGCTGTGGCTGTTCAACACGATGGTCGGCGACGCGGTAATCCGCTACCTGCAAACCAAGATTCCGAAGTGCCGTATCCGCAGGTATGAGCACCCAGGTGGGTGAATCCTGGAACCAGCGCTACGACGGCGGGGATGGTCGACATCCACCACACTTGCTTGTCAGCCGTTGCCATTTTTCGGCCGGTGGAGTACCATCCTCATTGCTCAACGAGCGTAGTTATCAGCAACCGCGACAGACTCAGGAGATATCGCGATGGGGGGCAAAGAGACATCGAACGGCGGCACCGCGAGTGCATTTCAACGCTTTTTTCACTCCGAAGTATCCGGAAGCATCGTGCTGTTGGCCAGCGCGATTGTCGCGTTGGCGTGGGCCAACTCGGCATGGTCGGACCAATACTTCCATATCTTGCACACGAAGATTGGCGTTTCCTGGGCCGGTTCGACGTACGCGCTGTCACTCCACCACTGGATCAACGACGGCCTGATGGCGATCTTTTTCTTTGTGGTCGGATTGGAGATCAAACGTGAGTTGATGGTCGGCGAACTCTCGTCGCTCAAGAAGGCAGCGTTACCGTTGAGTGCCGCGTTGGGCGGAATGCTAGTCCCGGCGATCATCTACGCGACCATCAACCTTGGTGGTGAAGGAGTTCGCGGATGGGGCATCCCGATGGCGACCGACATTGCCTTCGCGCTGGGCATCCTGTCACTGTTCGGCAAACGCGTGCCGATCTCCCTCAAGGTGTTTCTCACCGCCTTGGCCATCGTCGACGACTTGGGAGCCGTGGTCGTGATCGCGTTGTTTTACACCGAGAAAATCTCGTTTGGTGCGTTGATCGTGGCGGGGATCTTGATGGCGCTGATTGTGGTGGTGGCGCGCATGGGCGTCCGCCGAACCGGAATCTACCTATTGCTGATGATCGCCGTCTGGGCCGCCATTCTGGTTTCGGGAGTTCATACGACGATTGCCGGCACTCTGCTGGCATTACTGATTCCGGTCCGCGCCACGATCACTCCGACCGAGTTCTTGGCCCGCGTGCGGCGCCGGTTAGGCCAACTGGAAGGGGCCGACATGACGCGTGAGAGCATGATCGCCGACCACTCGCAATTGGAAGCGTTGGAGGAGATTTATGTCACCACGGAAGACATGACGCCAGCGGGAATACGCTTGGAGCACCACCTGCATTCGATCACGACCTTTATCATTCTGCCACTTTTCGCTTTGTTCAACGCCGGGGTCGTGATCGATCTACAAACACTCAGCGCCGGCCCGATGACCGTCGGCCTGGGAATCGTGCTGGGGCTGGTGCTTGGCAAGCAGATCGGCGTAATGGGATTCAGCTACCTGGCCATTCGGTCCGGGCACGCAGAGCTGCCGCCGGGAGTCACTTGGAAACAGCTGTGGGCCGCGAGCTGCCTGGCCGGTGTCGGCTTCACCATGTCACTGTTCATCTCGAGCTTGGCATTTCGCGGCAGCGAAGCACTCGACAGCCAAGCCAAACTCGGCGTGTTGTTAGCCTCGGTGATCGCCGGCGTTTGGGGCTATTTCAAGTTATCCCGCGTGCTGCCCAAGTAGCGGGGCACTTGGCGGCAAGGAGCGCGCTAGGGCACGGCATGCGGCTTAACAGCTGAGATAACGCCGTCAAGCGTAACGACGACTGCGGATTCTGGTGCTCAACGCGGGCCGGCACAAGTTGTGAGCATCGGCGTCGCGGCTTACTGGTCCTGTCCGTCAAAGGTCTCTTCTTTTGCCCATCATTTTCTTTTGCCCTCACCAGAGCACAACCAGAACGTGATCCATGAGCGCAACGAAAGATAAGGGCAAGAGAAGATTGTGGGCAGGAAAATCGTCAGGTGATGTGCTTTCCGGCCAGATGCCCTTTTCTCCTTGTTCCAACACAATGCCCATTGCCTCGGGAGCACAACGCCTCGGGAACACAACACTTTCCGTAAGCGAATACACGCCACGCCTGGTAAGCAGCTCGTGTTGAGGCGGAAGCTTGCCAGGTAGCGCAAACGACGCGGAGCGTCGTTCCACACTGCGTCCCATTACACTACGGCAACTCTTTCACGCGCATGTTGCGGAAGTAGACTTTGGCACCGTAGTTACCGTGGGCATGCAGGCCAATGTGGCCTTTCTTGTAACGCAAGCCCGGGTGGTCGTGACCGTCTATCGGCTTGACCTTATCGAGGTCGACATCAACAATCACATGGCCGTTGAGCGTCACTTTGATATGCCGTCCATCACAGCGAATCTCTTCGTCGTTCCATTGTCCGGCCGGCTTGAGAAAACCGGTCTTGGCCGGCACCACTCCGTAAATCGACCCGTGGTGCTGGTAATTCTTCAGCTTGATCGGATCGCCGTCGTCGTAGTAGCTGTCCTCGAGCACTTGGATTTCCATTCCTTGCAGGTGGGGGGTTCGGCTCTTTTGAGCGCGAATGCCGATCCCGTTGTTGCCACCCGGATCGAGCTTGAGCTGAAAGCGCAGGATGAAATTGGCGTACTCTTTATCAGTGAAGATGTGCACTTTGCCCGTCTCCTTGCAAACCAGCACACTCTTTTCGACATAGTAGCTGCTGGTATCGCCATCGAGCCCCGACCAACCCTTGAGCGACTTGCCATCGAAGATCGGCACAAACCCCTCGGCCGCCTCTTGCGCGGAAAGTCCGCTCGCGTTGACGGGCGCCGAATCTTTGGTCGGTTTGTCGTCCGCACTGACCACATGGGGCCCCAAGACCAAGACCAAGACCAATGCCAGGGAAACGAACACGATCAGGATAAGATTGCGATAAGTGCGCATCGCAGGCTCCTCGAGTTTCGGGGTTAGTGAACAAAGCGGGCAGGTAGCAACGCAGTGAGGGCGAACAAGAACCGCACCGCAGCCGACACGGGAGGCGGGGCACAAACTGCGATTATAGCGGAATTATGATATTCATGCAGCGATATTCATGCAGCAAGCCACCGGCCCGGGTGGTTTGGCAGGCACTCCTACATTGGACACACTCGTTTCCGCCGTGTCAGCCGCCGGTGCTCCGTATCCGCTCGAGTCGAACGCGGAGCACCGACATGAAACCTGTCACAAAACCACCGGTCGGCATTGCCAATACCGAGCAATTCAACGGGTCAACCCGTTTACGTGACAGATCATCAGGCTGACAGGCATGCCTAGTGCGTCAAACCGGTCCCCTTGCGGCGTGGTCCACAAGCCTCGTGGAGGCAGGACGACAAATGGGGCGCAGCAATGTTACCCAATTAGGCGTCGCCGGCAGCGCGTCGCTTCGCCGGCCCGATCGCCACAAGCGGCACTAGCGAGCGCGTCCACGTCCGCCGCGACCATGTCCGCCGCGTCCCCCCGACGGCATTAAACTCGTATTGATCACCAGACTCGTCACATCACCGCCCGACACACGTACTTCCACCGCTCCATGGTCGCCAACCGCAGTCACGATCATTCTCTTAATCGGCTCCGTCAACAAGTCGAGTCCCTTGCTGATGTCCACCGGGTTTGCGGTGCCATAGGTGACCCACACGTCTCCCTTCACTTCGACGCAACAAGCTTTAACGCCCGAGCTTACGTCGATACGAACCAACCTCTTTCCACTTATGGTCATTTCAATGTCGCCACGCCACAGTCTGATGGCCTCGGCAAACTCCTCACAGAACTTCCGTAGCTTTCGCCGTCCCTCATCCTTGCCTTGTTCCATCTCACGCCTCCCCAAATCAAACCCAGAAAGATTGCCACAACAACCAACGAGGAGAAGGACCGGACACAGAAACGTGTCAACGGCGAATCCTTCGCCTGTACCGAAAAAGGTAGATGGGAAGGCTTTGCGGGTCAAACCGAACACGTTGATGGTGTTGCACAAATGCGAACTGATTGGCTCCCGCGACCGCTCCACAACGTCGTTTTCGGGGGCCGCAGTCGCCGTCCATCATGGGGAGCGCGCCGTTTCGTGCTTGCATACCAGTTCGAAACGAACCACGCTGCCCCAAGCCATGTCCCGCACTATGAAAACAGGGGGAATTATTACCAACAAAAAACCTACACTTCTGTAGGATTCTGGTACAATCGATGCAGCGTCGATCCGCATCGGTTTCGACTCAAGGAACTGCCGCCAGTTTGGTCAAATCGGCACCGCGACATACTGGACACTTCCAAATTCGAAACCCCGTTCAGAAACCCCGTTCAATTGCCCGACGCACCACTTTCTTTGCATTGATCACGTCAATCGCGAATAGCCACGGGAAGGACGTCAATCGCCGGCACTTTGGCCACGGCCAGTTTCGCGGGTGTCGCACGTTGCGTTTACCCACGGCGGTCGCGACCTGCAGGGGACGTGTGGGCGCCGCCTGTGCGCCGCGCCGGGGGACCAGTGTAGCGGCGCACCACCGGATCGCCAAGCCACTCGCCGGTTGGGGGATGGCAAACGCGGACGGTTGAGAATCACTGCTGATATTCACGGTCACGAAAGTCGGTCAAGAAATGACAAGACGGAGCATGAAATGAAGATTCGCTTGTGTGTGGAACAGCTTCTTGGACTGAACAGCGATCGGCATATTGCCGTCAGCAAGCTGGCCGATGCCATGGGAGTCACTCGCCACCAATTACTCCATCTACTGGACAACGACGCTCCGCAAATCAATCGGCACGTCCTGGAGGCCGTATGTGAGTACCTGGTCGGGCATGGTCACGTGACACCGGACAACATGTTCCAGCAGGTTTTTGCCATGGAATCGGACGCCTTCTGGCCGATGCTGGCGGGCCGCCAGCATATCGATTTGAACGTGGGGGTGCGTTGGAAGAAGGTCAAGGTGGAGGATCAGCAGATCATGGCCGCTGACGCCATCCTGCAAAGCGTGTTGGTCAACCGCCTGACGGGAGTCGTGGCCGAAGACCCTGCTCCCAAACCGCGTCTGATACGCCATGCCCAGCAGGTAATCAGCTCACAATTGGCGTTGAGCTGGGGCTATGCCGGAAGTTCAGAAGAGAGAATCTGCAAGAGAACGACCAAGCTCTTTAACGAGTTCGATCGCCAGCATGATGACAAGGCGATCGTCTGCCTGGGATCGATCAAGAGTAACCCGTTTTGCGACCCAGTTATTGCCCACGGGTTCCGACACGCCAAGGCGTTCAGGAGTGAGGACACCGTGGCATAGCCCGTGGAGCGCAGTTGCCCTTTCGCCATGATCTATCGTGACGACGACCCACACCCATCCAGTTGCTGGGGAGGCATCCGGTGGTGCAAATCGGACCGCCATGCGCAGCCAGGTGTGTGTTATGAACACGCCCCCGGCGACTGGCGGCTCGTGCCCGCCAGCGAAACCGAAGATGTCGCCTTGGTCTATTACCGGTACCTGAAGGGCCCGAAGAACCTGGAAATGGTGCTCGCCGGTTATACCGGGCGCTCAACGCGATGTATAGCGGAGATGCTCCGTACGGGTGCCGCCGATGAATTCTGGCCACCGGCCATCGACACGCCTCAAATGGTCGTGGGAGCCTTCGTCGTAAAATTTGGTTACCGCCGTCGCAACACCAGAGATGCGATCGATGTCCGTTCGCACAGCCTATTGAAATCGACCAAGGTGATTTCGATTTCCAAGGAGTCGCTCGAACGGCGAATCGCCAAGCCGCACGTTCGCAAGACCTAACACCAGCGCTTTCACATGATGTGTCGCGAAGACGAAAGCCACCTAGACGACCAAGACTTGGTATTGTCACAGCGGATCCGAGCTGCAAGCTGCTCTTTGTCCGCTTTCGCCGATCTGCTCTGGACGACGTCTCTATGGTTCTCTTGGAAGGGGCAACAGAAAAAGACAGCCCAAGAATATAATCGGTACCCGGGCCGATCCGTTCACCTTTTCGGGGCGGCTACCTGCCGGCTTTGTCGGCACGACGTAACTCGCCAAAGTCGAGTTTCCCATCTTTGTTAAAGTCGAAGCGTCCGTAAATGGCCCACAGTTGAGCAGGCATCTCTTGCTTGGTCACAATTCCATCACGGTTCTTGTCAAAGCCCAACATCTTTCTTGAGGACAGCGGCAGGCCGTTTCCAGCACGAGCGCCACCACCGACGACGCGTCCAGCTCCAGCATTCCCAAAGCCACCACCAGCGCCACGGAACCCAGCGCCGCCAAACCCTCCAGCGCCGCCGCCGGCACCAGCACGCCCTCCCACACCAGCACCAGCTCGGCCGGCACCACCCCGCCGCGCCTTGGCAGCTGCACCCGGCATCGCGCCACCGGCGCCACCCATGCCGCCCAACGCGGCGGCGGCACCCGGTGCCAGTTCGTCGCGCGTCAGCTTACCGTCCTTGTTAATATCTAGTTTCTTGAGTGCTTTGGCCGCTGCGCGAATTTCCTTGGCCGAGAGTTCACCGTCACCATCAAGATCGATCGCCTTCATCAATGGGCCGACAGCCGCACCGCCAGCGGCCCCCGCGCCGGCAACGGCGCCAAACGCTCCGCGCCCGGCCGCCCCACGCCCGACGGCTTGGGCGTGCACGTGTAGCGGCAAAACGACCGTGGTCGCCAACAAGCACAATATGAGACGCAAGTGTGACATTTCAAACACTCCCAAGACGGCAACAATGGAGGACTCGGCAATTTAGGTCGTCTTGATATTATACTCCCGAAAGGGCGCAGTATAAGTCGGTTTTTCCGTGCCAGTCGTGGCTCGATGCCGCCGTAGTCCGCCCCGAGGGCACGCCGTGTCGGCAGGCAAAGAAAGACCGGGATCCCGGATCAACTCGGCTGCCCCCCCCCACGTCGAGGGAACTCCACCGCCCTACGGGTGTGTGGCGCACACGCCGCCCCTTGCGCGTTCCGTCCTCCCCTGCCCGATTTCCTGACGCTCAACTCGCGGCTCGTGGTCGACGCGTCGCTCAGCGACGAGGCGACTTGAACTGAGAATCGGCAAAGTCCATATAACACTTCCAATCGAAATCGGTCACATCGTGCTTGCCGGTGCGGATATGATAGCCCATTCGTTTCATTACCGGCTGATTGACCGGCGGCATCACGCGTGCTCCGAACCCGGAAGTACCCAACAGCCGATAGACTGGCTCCGCGTTCACGACGGCCAGAAACTCGCCACGCGGATCGGCCCAGCGATCGTCCTGGGCACTCGCCACATAGACACCACGCGGAGCGATCAAGGCGATTAGCATGTGCTGATCAATCGGCAATGCATCCTCGTTGTCGTTGTACTGTTTGAAGTTTCCACAAAACCAATGGGGAAAGCTGGTATTGATCCGCTTCACAGTTTCTCCGAAACGTCGTCGGCTCAGCGCCGCCCCGCCACAACCTGAATCGTTGGAGATCACGATGGCAAACCGTGGGT
Organism: Planctomycetota bacterium; assembly: GCA_024277285.1. The sequence goes on along the minus strand of JAJRVM010000240.1, from coordinate 24,352 downwards.
CTTCGGCTCCGGCCCAGAGCGACGTTTTTCCCAGCCGCGAATGCCCCAACACGGCAATGCGTTGCTGATCAATCTGCGGGTCGGTTTCAAAATAGTCCATCACGCGGCTCAAGCCCCAGGCCCACGCGGCGATCGAACCCCATTGATTGGGCTCGGGGCGCGTCTGCCCCGACTCGTAAAACAGCGGGTGCACCCCGTTTTGAAAACCATCGTCAAAATCGGGATCAATATCGCCATAGTAGGCCGTGGCGACAGCGTAACCTCGCGCGAGAATCTGTTCGATGTGCCAACGACTGGCAGCCACACCGCGCGATGGTTCGGAGGCGCGGTGGTTCGCGATGCCGTTCTTCGGGTCATCACGCATCCACCGCTGCGACAACCGAATGGCGGGGTCGACATGGACCGTATGATTCCCTTTGAAATTCAGTCCGACGAACGTCGCCACCGGCTGTTGAGCTTGTTTGGGGAGGTAGACCAGCAAATCGAGCGACAGGCCCTTCTTGTCCGCAGTGAAATAGATTGTCACCTGCTTGCGAATGGCCTTCCCTTCGAGTGCATTTTCGTCCATATCGAACTGCTTGAACGACATCCCCTCGGGACGGCCTGGACTACGACCGTACATCTGGTCGCGAAACAGATCGAGAATCTGTTGCCGACGCGACTCTTGCCACACATCGGCGCTGGCGATCGCCTGGCCACTGGCTCCGAGCAGCGGATCGGGCAAGCGATATTCTGGCACCTTCGATTCGTCATCGTTGGCGTCCGGACCCTGCGCAAAAAGGACGTTACTACTGATCAACAACGTCAGCAGCCATGCGCTAAAGCCGAGTGTCGAGTGGTTCATGGTGCTTCATTTCCATTATCAAGTGAATGTGTGGACCGACCAATCATCTCGATCATACTACAAGTGCACCGCGCTATCAGCTATAACCGATCCTGGTTTCTGGTTCGACACGCTCAATGCCGAACTCCCAACGCTAGACTGTGAGCTCAAGACTCGCTTCACTTACCGAGGCAGATATGGCGTCAAAATCCTTTTCTCCCTTTGGAACCACACGCGTCTTGGAGGGGCAGATCGACGAGTTTCTGGATAAAGTGTCGGAGGGTGGATTGCTGTTCCAACGCGGTTTGACAGCCTATATGGAGCAGTCGTCCGCGATCGCCGGCGAGAAGCTGGAGCAACTTGTGGCGTTGGAGAAACGCTGCGACGAGTTACGGCGATCGATTGAGACGACGTTATACAGCGAGATGTTGATCCCCGAGTCGCGTGGCGACGTGCTGGTCTTGCTGGCCGACCTGGACGATCTGGTCGACGGTTTCAAGGCGACGTTGATGATGTTAGCGGTCGAGCGCCCGGAGGTGTCCCCGGAGTATCGCCGCGCCATGTCGGAGTTGGGCGGCTTGGTGATCGAGGCGAGCGAACACACGGTGCGCGCATCACGCGCTTTCTTTCGCGACGCGCCGACCATCCGGGACTTTGTGCACAAGATCGGCTATTTTGAAGCCGAGTCGGACGGGGTGGGGCTTCGTTTGCTGCGCGAGATATTCGACTCGGATTTGCCACTGGCGCGCAAGTTGCATTTACGCGACATGATTCGGCAGATTTGCGAGATTGCGGACAATGCCGAAGACTGCGGCGATCGGCTGACCATCTACGCGATCAAGCGATCACTTTGAGAACCTGTTTTTGAAATCGCGGAGGAGGGGGCTCGGAGCCGAAGATCACTTGGTTTTGCTCCTCAATAGAAGTTGGAGTTGAATCAGCTGTTGGTTGAGAACCATTTTCAAGACACTTTCTGGGTGCGGGAGGCAAAACGCGTTGGGTGTTTCATTACTGTTTTTGACGAGCGGTTTGTTCTTGGGCTGGTCCCTAGGCGCCAACGATGCATCGAACGTCTTTGGTACCGCCGTCGGCAGTCGCATGATGCGTTTCACGACCGCCGCTTGGATCTGCAGTATATTCGTGGTACTCGGCGCGGTTTTCGGAGGCGCCGGCGCCGCGCACGGGTTGGGAAAGCTGGGTGCCGTCAATACACTTGCTGGTTCATTCACCGTAGCACTGGCCGCCGCACTTACCGTCTACGGAATGACCCGAGCCCGGTTGCCCGTCTCGACCACACAAGCGATCGTCGGCGGAATTGTGGGATGGAACATCTTCAGCGGTTCGACGACAGACGTCGGGGCGCTGACCAAGATCGTCGGAACCTGGATCGCCTGTCCGCTGCTTGGTGCCGTCTGTTCAGCCGCCTTATACCGATTAACCGTATGGGGCCTGCGCACCTGGCAACCTCATCTGTTGCGGCGCGACTTTTATACTCGTTGGGGGCTTATCCTGGCCGGGGCGTTCGGTGCCTACAGTTTGGGCGCGAATAACATTGCCAACGTGATGGGCGTGTTTGTCCCTTCGTCGCCCTTTACCGACTTGTCGGTCGGCGGATTGACGTTCACGAGTGTCCAGCAACTGTTCTTGCTCGGCGCATTGGCGATCGCAGTCGGCGTATTCACCTACTCGCGCCGCGTCATGCTGACGGTCGGTAAGAATCTAATGCCCTTGAACCCGGTAGCCGCTTGGGTCGTAGTTGTCGCGCATTCGTTGGTGCTGTTCGTCTTCTCGTCCACACACTTGCAGACGTTCTTGACCAACCTGGGACTGCCGCGTATCCCTTTGATTCCGGTATCGAGTTCCCAGGCGGTGATCGGAGCGGTGTTGGGCATCGCCGTGGTTCAGGGACGCGGCAAAGCACTGCGTCAAGTCCGCTGGAACGTGCTGTTGAAGATCGCTTCCGGGTGGGTATCGACGCCGATTGCGGCAGCCGTCATCACCTATTTGCTACTGTTTGTCATGCAAAACCTGTTCCAGGAGAATGTCTGCCGGCGCGACACAGATAGCCCGACCGCCGCGATCGAACAAATGGACCGCGATCGCGACAAGCACCTTTCTCCGGACGTTCGTCAAGAACCATGCGGTGCCAACGAACACCTGGGTACGCACCTCCACGCTACGGCACGCGATGTCGATTCAACCGTTCCGCAGACAGCTTGTCGTGCCTGGCGTCTATGTGTCGTTCCGTTGCCCGATAGGTAGTAGGTGTTCGCTGCCGCCATTCCATGCAAAAACACTTGCCCTCAGAACGCGTTTTTGGAATTCGCGCAGGAGCGGAACCGAAGATTGCTTGATCCTGCTGCTTAATAAAAGTTGAGAAACTGTTTAGCCATCTGAAGTGGGACGTGCACTCGAGTTCATTTTCCATCGGTCGACCCCCACCGCCTTGTGCGGTGGGTGAAGAGGATTGGTAGGCTACCCGGGCGTCCCATCCCCCCCCTGGCATCGCCGGTAGCTCACCAGGCGTTTTCCCCCATGGGACAAGCCCAATGGGAGTCTTTTGAAAGTGACGTTACTTCATTCGGCTAAACTGTTACGAAGTTGAAATCGAACTGATTGTGCGTTGAGGACCGTTTTCAACACACGTTCTCAATGCGAATCCCACATTAGACGGTTAACGTGTTACTCTTTTAAGAAGTGAGCCGATGATCCAAGTAACCGATCTGCGCAAGCACTTTCGCACAACCTGCGCCGTTGACGGAGTATCGTTTATCGTGCGGCGTGCAGAGACATTCGGCCTGCTTGGCCCCAACGGCGCCGGCAAGACGACGTTGATCAACATGCTGGTCGGCGTGCTGGCACCGGACCATGGCACGGTGCTGCTCGGTAGCGCCGCGAATGGCGACGACACGGCCGGTGGTGACCCACGTTCGGCCGAAGCGAGACGGATGATTGGCGTGGCACCGCAAACGCTCTCGCTGTACCAGGACCTGACGGCGGCCGAAAACCTGACGTTCTACGCCAAACTCTATCGCCTGACGGGCTCGCACTTGCGTGAACGCGTCGACTGGGCGCTCGAATTCGCCGGCCTGGAAGAACGCCGAAAGGACCGGGTCAAGACCTTTTCGGGCGGCATGCAGCGGCGATTGAACCTGGCCGTTGCGCTGGTGCACGATCCGGAGATCATCCTGATGGACGAGCCAACAGTGGGTGTCGATCCTCAGTCACGCAATCATATCTTTGAACGGATCGAAAGCCTCAAGGAGCGTGGACGAACGATCATTTATACAACTCATTACATGGAGGAGGCGCAGCGGCTTTGTGACCGCGTTGCCATCATGGACCACGGCAAGATACTGGACCTCGATTCGGTCGACGCCCTGCTCACTCGACATGGCGGCCATTCGGTGATTAAGGCTCAACTGCAAAGCGTGCCGAACGACGCGAGCGTCTTGCCAGGCGAATTAGACGGCCTGGCGTGGCGTTACGAGTCGGAACGTCCGCTCGAGGAAATCGGCCGCCTTGCTAACTCCGGCGTCGCCTTTCAGACGTTAGAGGTCACTCGGCCTGACCTGGAGACCGTATTTCTCAGCTTGACGGGCAGGAGGCTACGAGACTGATGCGCAGCATACTAACCATCGCATTGAAAGATCTCAAGTTGATGCGCCGGGACTGGATGGGATTGTTCTTCATCCTCGCTTTCCCCGTCATCATGGGCGTGTTCCTGGGTATGATCACCGGATCGTTTGACGTCAGCGAAGCGTCCATCGCGATCGCCGTCGTCGACGAAGACGACTCGACCATATCCGCACAGTTTGTCACGTCGTTGCAAGATAACAAGAACGTGAAAGTCGTCCCACTGGTGCGCGACGAGGCAATGGACCACGTACGACGAGGAAAACTAGTTGGCCTGGTAGCGATACCGGTCGGGTTTGGCGAGACCGCGGGGATCATGTGGGCGGACGGCCCGGTCATTCAGATTGGCACCGATCCATCGCGACAGGCGGTGGCCGCCATGCTCGAAGGACTGGTCATGAAGGCGATGGGAGATCTGGTTGCCACGCGTCTGCAGGACCCCGCGTCGCTGCAGCCGATTATCCAACAGACTCAAGACGATCTGGCGAACGCCGAGGACGTGACGCCGCTCCGGCGAATCATCCTGTCCCAGATGCTAAGCTCCTTGGAAGGCCTCACACAATCGCTGGCGACCATTCAAGAAGAAGACGCTCAGCAGAGTGAAACGGGTGGTTCGGCCGGTGGGCTGCCGAAGACACAGATCGCGCGGGTCGAATCAATCGACGTTACGCGCGAGTACGCCAAGGGGAGCGCGGCAGCGTTGGTGCGCAAGGTCCGATCGAGGTGGGACATCGCCTTCCCGCAAGCCATGTTGTGGGGAGTCCTGGGGTGCGCCGCCGGTTTCGCCATTACGATCGTGCGTGAACGTACTCAGGGAACCATGTTGCGGTTGCAGGTGGCCGCGATCACTCGCACGCAGGTATTGGCGGGCAAGGCGACCGCTTGTTTCCTGGCCGTTACGTGCGTGATCGCCCTGTTGGTCGCCATCGGCATGGCACTCGGTATGCGACCGAAGAGTCCGGAACTGCTGGTACTGGCGACCGCCTGCATCGCATTCTGTTTTGTGGGTGTCATGATGCTGATGTCGGTGGTAGGCAAGACGGAAGAGGCCGTTTCTGGGGCTGCCTGGTTCGGCAATATCATGATGGCGATGTTTGGTGGCGCCATGATCCCGTTGGTGTTCATGCCCAGCTATATCAAGACGCTCAGCCACTTCAGCCCGGTAAAATGGAGCATCTTGGCCCTGGAGGGTGCCATTTGGCGGGGCTTCACGCTGACAGAGATGGTAATGCCCTGTGGCATTCTCCTGGGAATCGGGGCGTTCTGCCTGGCATTCGGTGTTGCCAGACTCTCACGCACCACAATATGACCCCCCCCCCAACAGGACGAAGTCCGTCGACTTATCTTTACACGATGGGTCAAATTCATCACAATAGCGTCCTCTTAGTGAACAACATGGTCGACCTCCCTTGCGGGAGGTCTGTTTTTTTGAAGCTGTTGCGGAGCAGACGCATGACAGACTACATCCCGATGACGCGTGAAGGGTACAACAGGAAGCGAGCTGAAGTGGCCCGGCTGGAAAACGAAGAAATGCCGAAGATCGCTGAGAAGATTGCGGAGGCGCGCGCCGAAGGGGACTTGAGCGAGAATGCCGAGTATCACGCGCAGCGCGAGGCACAGGGGATGTTGCAGGCGAAGATCAACAAGCTGAAGACCGACCTGTCGAAAGCGGCCATCGTTGACCCCACCAAAGTACTCACCGACCAAGTTGCCTTTGGTGCCACGGTCGTGGTCAAGGACCTCGATGCGGGCGACGAAGAGGAGTTCACGTTGGTCGGTTCGGGCGACGAGGACTATGACACGGGGCGGTATTTGATTACCAGCCCGATCGGCCAAGGACTGCTTGGCAAGAAAGTTGGCGAAGTTGCCGAAATCGAGGTTCCGCGCGGTATGCTTCGCTACGAAGTCACTGAAATCCGCTACGAAGACCTGTGAACGCACGCGTCGTCGAGTTTTTGCGGTTTGGCAAAGGAGAACCCCATGAGAAGTGCACGCCTGTCTACACTCGCCGCCGGTCTGATGTTGCTAACGTTGCTTGTTACGCCGGCGGTCGCAGATGATAACCAAGACAACGGTTGGATCAAGCTGTTCGATGGCAAGACACTTGATGGCTGGAAAGCCAACGAAAGTCCCGACAGCTGGTCGGTCAAAGATGGCGCACTCGTCGGCAACGGTCCGCGAAGCCACTTGTATTATATGAAAGAACAGTTTCAGAACTTTGAACTAAAAGCCGAAGTGATGATCAGTCCGAAGAGCAATTCAGGAATCTATTTTCACATCAAGTACCATGACAGTGGTTGGTTCTTCGACGGACACGAAGTCCAGATCAACAACACGCATGGCGACCCGGTGAAAACGGGCAGCTTATGGGCGGTGGTCAAACTGTATGAATCCAACGCCAAGGACGATCAGTGGTTTCCGCTCGACATCGTCGTTAACGGCCAGAATATCATTGTGAAAGTGAATGACAAAGTCGTGGTCGACTATACCGAACCGAAAGGCGCCGAAGGCCCGCGTCGATTGGGAAAAGGGTACATCGCACTGCAAGCGCACGATCCGGGCAGCACCGTCCGTTTTCGCAAGATCATGCTCAAGAAGCTGCCAACTGCCAAATAGGCTGGTATCAAGAAACGCCAGTTGTCAGCGAGGAACGAATTGTCCGGCACGGATCGTACCGACCTTCACCGCGCGCGTATTGCTGCCAAGCCCGTCCCACTGAACGCGTCCGGAAACGCCCTGCCACGGAGACAACCGGCGCAGTTCTTTACCGATCTCCGTGCGGTTGAGCCCAGCGCGACGGATCGCGGTGATCGTCAAGTCAACCGCATCGAAAGTCAAACGCGCCGTGTAGTCGGCGTTTTTGGAAAGTGGGTCCGGTCTGGAGCTCTTGATCGCTTTCGGCGACGGTGCACTGGCAGACCGGGGCGGACTGACAAGAAGCGGATAACGCAGGTCTCCGATGTCCGCGCCAATTTGATCGAGGAAGCGTTGCCGCGCAAACGTGGGACCGCCAAAGATGCAACCGTCAAAACTCTGGCTCCGCAACTCACGCACGAGTCGTACCGAGTCGCCAAGCGAGGCTACGACGACGACGGCAACCGGCTTGGCATTCAACGTCTTTTCGACAATCGCATCGAGTTGTGGGTGAGCGGCAGCATGATCGCGTTGCCCCGTCGCGCCTGGTTTGAATTCAAACTGGTAGGCGGGCACCGTTTGCAACTGGCCAAGCGACTTGCGCAGCTCGCGCGTAAGCAAGAACGAGTCGTGGTCGTTGGCGGCGATCATGACAAACGGACCTTGCCCCACTCGCTGTGCGATTTGCGGCGCCATCGCACGGGCAATCAAGTGGTCGCCCGGCGCCAAAGAGAACATCCAGGGGACGTTGGCCATATTCACCGTCTTATCCGTACTGACGGGACTGATCAGCGCGAGCCGTGCTTTGGCCACAACTTGCTCGGCCAGATGCGTGGTCGGTCCATCGACGCCACCGACAATCGCCCACACCCGTTGCTCGTAAACCAGTTCAGTTAATTTCTTGACGCCTGTTCCCCAAGGATTTTTGGACCAGGCTGGGATCAAACGAAACGGTTTGCCATGAAAACCGCCGTTGCCGTTAGCACGTTCCACTGCTGCCAATGCAGCGCGCCACATGGGACCGTACAAGGGATCCTCGGGATCGGACGGCCCGAAATAACCGATCCGCACTTCGGCAATTCGATCGAGCGTCGATGTGGGACCGGCCGGTCCCACATATTCGGTCTGCTGCTTGCGCGCATCGAAGTGAGGCGGCACGCGCTCACCGTCACCATCTTGGCTCCACACGGCCGCTGCGGCCAGCAACGTTAGACATCCTGCAAGACATGCAATGCGTTGATTCAGCGTGGAATCTCCAGATCGTCGCGCGAGTAGAACTTCCATTGATCACCTTCACGGCGTGTGAGGAACACCTCGCCGGCATCATCCAATGCGGCACTCAACGGAATATCGCCGGTAACGCCGGGCCAAGGTTTCTGGCGATAGGCGATGACGTCGCGAATCTTGGCTCGATTCAACCCGGCCACTTGCGTAGCCCAGATCAGCATGTTCATGCCGTCGTACGCATGCGCGGAATAAGTGTCTGGATCCTCGCCATAACGTTCGCGGAAGGCTTTCCGAAATGCCTCGAGCTTTGAGTCTTTCCGGTTCGGGTTCCAAGGGTAACCACACACGACGCCTTGAGCGTTGTCCCCGGCGATCTTGACGAACTCGTCCGAGACACACCGATCGCACGCAAAATAGGGTTGCTTCATACCCAGCTCGCGCATTTGATTCAGAATCATCGCGCCATCGGCCGCATCCCCCCAGTGGACCACCGCATCGATCTTCGCCGCCAGCAACCGTTCCAATTGTAAACCGAAATCGGTGGTACCCAGTTTGTATGCCATTTCGATGGCAATCGGATTTCCCAACCGACGGCTGCCATCGCGGATCTCACGGACGCCAAATCGACCGTAACGATTGCTCGCTCGAATCACACCGATCCGTTTCAGTTTGAGCGACTTGTAGATATAGTCCACCAACATGTAGCTCTGCTGCCGGTCATCACCGACACAACGAAAGATCCACGGAATATTGGTTTCCATGAGCGTCGGATCGAGATCGCCCGAGTTCATCATTGGCACCTCGGCCTTCAAAGCGACGCGGATGGCAATATGCGTGTTCGCGCCGTCAACGGTTCCCAGGATGGCCCAGACCTTGTCCTTGTACGCCATCTTGATGATCTCGTTGCCCGAGGCGCCCCACAAACCGTTGTCGTTGCTGATAACCAGCTCGAACGGGATCTTGCGTTTGAGGTATCCTCCCTTATCGTTCGCGTGCTGAATCGCCAATTGTGCTCCACGCAGCATTTGCACGCCCAGATCTTCCTCGTGGCTCTTGCCTCCCGTCGCGACCGAAACGGTCGACATGATCGGACCGATGAACCCCAACTTGACGGTCTTCACGTCGCGGGGTTCAGGAAGTCCTCGGCCCGGACCGGAATAGACCATTTGTTCAAGAAAATGGTGCATGTAAGGTTTGACATGGCGAAACGGCTCTAACTCCTTCGACGTACGTGCGTAGTTCTGATCGACTTTCGTTTTCAACTTCGGAATGCCGTACGTTCCTGCCGCATTGATCTGTTTGACGGACTCAGCCGTTTCGCGATCTGTTTCGACCGAGCTCGCTCCATGCGCATCGGTCGCAACGACCTTCGACTCGGCCGTCTTGGTAGTGTCTGAGGGTACGGCCGGCCCGTTCTGCTGGGCCGCGACCGCCAAGGTGCAACACAACACCACGGCCCCCGCGAAGAACCGAACAACCGATGAGTAGAGTGCCGTTCTCATAGTGCATTTCCCTTTTTCAGTGCGTTTCGCAAACGTGTCTGATCGGTCCTCGGCTCTTGCCCGTCGCCCCCAACCACCCGTCGCCCCCAACCACCTTGTGCGATCGGAGCAGAAGTTTGCTGGGCTAGAAACGATTCGTCAAGCCACACACTTTGCCGCCGGGCTTCGCCGACGGCGCGTTTTCTCACGGTGTTTTTGTAACGGTTCAGCCATCTGAAACAGAGGGTAGCGATCAGCCGGAAGGCAGGTAAGACAGATCGGCCAATCAAATTGAACTCGCACTTCAAACCGCCCTAATGGAGCGTCCATACTGCGCCGCCTACCGACCTTTCCATCTGCTTCACTTTGCTGAACTGTCACGTTTGTTTTTCTTCAAAACGGGACGCAATCCTCGATAATATCCCGTTCCCTTTGCCAGCGCCAGCCCTTTGGAAGTACCGACCCAGACGTCATCGCCGTCGATTTCGACCCAGAGCGTGTAGTTGTGCGGAATGCACTTGTCGAGATCGATCGTTTTGACGACTTCCCCGCCACGTTTCACAACCGCCTTGCCACGATGGGTGGCCGCATCCATCGTATAGGTGACCCAGGTATCCGACTTGAAATCAGTGACTACGCCAACACCACGGTCGGTCGCATACCATGCCTCGTCGCTGCTTCGTCCCTTGACGGCATTCCCAAAATCGCTCGGCAACCCAGTCTCCTTCTTGTAATACCCACGCCAGTTGCGCCCATCGTAACGACACATACCAAAATACGTTGAGACCCATAGTGTGTGCTCAATGTAACTCGTGCCAGTCGTTATCACGTGGACAATGCCGTCGTCCCGATAGAGATCTATTTCCATTTCGCCATCGGGGTCGAGATAGTCTTTCCATTTTTCAGTGGCGACATCAAATTCCAACACGCCGCTCCCCCACACTCCAAGGTAGACCTTACCGTCATTGGCCGACACGCCGTAATTCCAAATCTCCTCCATCGGAGCATTTTTCTCCGTATAGATCGTCCATTTCTTGGTCACCCTATTGAAGCGGCTCGCACCTGCCGTGGTCGCGGCCCAGACGTTGTCGCCCTGAATCGCCACGCCGTAAACCACATCATTGACCAGGCCACTGATGAGTTGATGGAAATGGTCGAAGCGACCACCACTGAATCGCGCCAACCCACCTCCGAACATCCCCAGCCAGACGTCACCCGTTTTCGGGTCGACGTCAATTGCCGAGACGACTTGAAAGGGAAGCCCGTCTTTCTCCCGCCAACTGGTGAATTTACCCGTCCGTTTGTCATAGCAGGCGAGCCCATCTTCGGTCCCGATCCACACTTTCGTCCCGAACGCCTTGATCGCGAAGATATGATCGTTGGGTAACCCGTCCTTGGTCGTGAAATGAGTCCAATCGGTATAGACAAATGGTAGGCCGGATGCCCCCTTTGCTTCGTTCGACGCGGCCACTTTGGCGGCCGCGCTTTCCGTGATCGCAGTTTTGGAGCGCGCAGTTTTGGCAGTCGCGGCTGTCGATGCAGCGGCACTGGTTTCGGACGTGGACGTATCATCGGCCCGGCATGCCCCACTCGGCACGCAAATACCGCTTAACAGTGCCAAACTGAACGCCACAGGCACAATCAATGCCATACGCATGTTCATGCTATTCTTCCTCGAAGTATCTTCAAACATCTACGTCGTCAAAAAAAGTATGCTTCACGTATTGCCGAATCGCCACTGGCCGCACAATTCCCGTCGCCTTGGGGCAGGCAAACGGGAGCAAGAACGCGTCGCGCCATGCTCGTGACGCGTCAGGACGAACCCTGGTAGCAGAGTCAATGCGACCCGGCAACGGTTGGCCCAACAGGGCGCGCAAACTCTTTGCGTTCGATGCAGTCCCACAACCACCCACGTGTACCACTTTCGCCTCCCGCTCTCGACCCTTGCCCCTTGCCTCTTGCCCCTTGCCCCTTGCCCCTTGCCTCTTGCCCCTTGCCCCTTGCCTCTTGCCCCTTGCCTAGTCACAGCGTTTTCAGGAACTCGATCAAGTCGTTCAATTGGTCTTTGGTCATATCGTTCGTAACGCCATGCTGGTCATCGGGATTGTATCGAGTCCAGATTTCTTCCAAGGTTTCGGCAATTCCATTGTGCAGGTAGGGAGCCGAATCGTAAATATTCGCCAAGTGAGGAGCGTCGAAATCCGATTCGCGATCGAACTCCATTTTAGTACCGACGTTGTGCCGATTTCGATCCGTATAGAGAGGAGGAAAATGGCACGTCACGCAACGACGTTCTCGGGGGATAACGCGACCATCGTTGGTCCGTGCTCGCTCGAACATCGCCTTGCCGCGCCGCTGGGCATCGGTCAGTTCGGCGCCGAGCGGACGGTAACGGTTGGGGGGCCGTGGGATCGTGCAGATATAACGTTCCAACGCAAAAAGCTGATCCGGCGTAAACGGCTGAATGCGAGTGAAAAAGACGGCCAACCGTGGACCACACTGGCGTTGCAGACTGGGGTTCGTACCCTCCCATTTGAAAGGGGCCGTATCGAGAACACCGCGCAGCGTGCGGTTATCAACCGGACTCGAACCAATCCCATCGGGTTCGATGTCGTAGGTTAGACCGTCCACATGACCGTCAGGATGGCACGTATGGCAGCTAAATTGGCGATGAAACGTAATGTTTGCGCTGTGGAACAGTCGCTCGCCCTCGCGCGTGGTCGTGATTTCGGTCGGGCCCCCCAGATCGATACGCTGCACCGCTTCCAGCTTCTCCAGATCGATCACGGTCAAAGAATCGTCAAGCGAGCTGGCGACGAAGGCCGTTCTGCCGTCCGGCGCAACGACTACGCCGCGAGGGCTGTGCTGGGTTGGAACGTGCTTGATCACAAATTCCGTTGGTTTGCCCAAGTGGTTTGGCAAGACGTGTTCACGTTCATAGTCCGTCGCCTCTTTCAACATCGCAACCAGTTTTTGAACATCGAGCACGGCTACACGATTGGTCCCCGAGCTGGTGACCAGCGCAAGGCGTCCGTCAGGTGTCATGGCGACACTCGTCGGGTCGGGAAAACAGAGGTTGGGTTCATCGAGCAGCACTTGGTCAACGTGACCATCGCGCCAAATGACGGCCAACCCATTCGTGATCGTCCACCCTTGGAGCAGCCGGGTCATCGGCACAAGGTTCTTGGTGCGATTCATGGTCGCCAGCGCGAATTCACCACTCGGGTGCCAGCTGATTCCCATCAGCAGATTGGCGCCCCGCACATTGGCGCGGCGGTCGATCGTGCCGGTCTTGGCATCCACGAGTGTCACTTCGGCAATCGACGGTGTTCGAAACGGAACGAATTGGGACAAGGCGTTGGAGACGGCAAGCTGAGAACCATCGGGCGACAAGGCGATTGACCATGGGCGACGTCCTGCCTCCAAACGTTTGATCTCCTTCAACGCGCTCGTGTCGATTACGGAAATATCGTCGGTGGCAGTGTTTGCTACATACAGGTTCTTTCCAGCCGCGTCAGTGCGCAGACCGTGCGGTTCGTCGCCGACTGGAATCGTTGCGATCACTTCCTGTTTGGTGGCGTCAATCACCGAAACCGTATCATCAAGCCGATTGCTAACGTAGACTCGCTTTCCTGTCGGGTCGAACGTCACGCCGGTCGGATGGTGCCCCACGGCAATTTCGCCTACTTTTTGCCGTGTCACCGCATCGACAACAATCACGGTGTGCCCCGCCTCGCACGTAACATAGATCTGCCGACCATCGGGAGCCAACGCCAGTCGCAGGGGTGTTTTGTACGTTATGGTCGACGTCGTCTGCTCGACGTGCAGAGGATGCGCAATTTTCTTGAGCGCCTGCTCGTAGTCGAACAGCTTGCCATGAGCATTCTCGTGACAACGTGCGCACGTTTTGCGATCGGTTGCCTTGAGTCCCGACTGCAAGGCGGCCGGCTTGTCTTGCATAATCGCTTCGTTCGCGAAATCGCTTCCCGCCCCATGGCACGCTTCGCAACCAACCCCTTCGTACACGGCATAGCTCTCTGATGGCCCGCCAGCGGGATCATGATATGCGCTAGCATGGCATTTCAAGCAAGCGGTTTCGGTAAGAGGTTCGCCGGTCAGGCCAGCCTTGGCAGCCATTTTGCGTGCCGCATCCGTTCCCAATACCGCGTACGCTCGGGCGTGTGGTCCCATGCGCCACTTACTGAACTGGTACCCCATGTCGGGCCCTTTGTGGCACTGACCGCAGGCGATCGACCCGAGGTACTTGTGCGAGTTCTCTTTGGCCGGATCGGGATACTCGCGTGGCTCCATATAGTCCCAATCGTCGGGCGTCGGGTGAGCCATTTCTTCCCACGCCTTGTCGATGTCAAACTTCGGCGACTCGAGCACGGCGACATGCGATCCCTTGACCTTGTGACAGTTCATGCAATCGCTCTTCTTCGGCATCATCAGCCCGGCCGCCTTGGCGGCCTCACGATCAGTCATGATGTCTTCTTCCATATACTCGCTGCCCGGTCCGTGACACCGTTCGCACTGCACGCCATCCTCGGCATGGAAAGTGACGTCCTTTTCCCAATCTTCGGCGTCACTGCCGGTGGCATGGCAGCCAAGGCAGACGGCCGACTGCTGCGGCTCTTGTGGAATGCCGCTAAGTCGGGCGATTTCTTTCGATTCGGGCAATGCCAGTGCTGCGTATGCGTTCGCGTGAGCGGTCAGCAACATCCGGCACTGTTGGTAGCCAAAATCGGCGCCCTGATGACATTTGGCACATTCCTTCGCGCCAACGTACACCGGTTGTTTGGCCTCTTCAGCAGCGCCGTGGGCCGCCAGAAACAGTCCCATCACCGACGCCAATAGGCCGGGCCCGAGCATGCTCATTCGTGGGAGGAGAATTGCATGACGCATAAGATTATTTCGCATCCTGAATCACTTGAAGGACTTTGTTGATAGCAACATCGTGTAGCTCGGTCCGTTGGCCGTTCGGCCAGCGAATCTCAACGGAATCAACCTTGTCGGCCTTGGCGAGTCCGAAAATCAGCCGTGAGTCCATCTGAGAAAGATAACCCGTCACCGGCGAGATTTCCGCGATTTGAGTAATTCCACCCGCTTTCACCGTGATCCGCGCGCCCACGGCAGTCGACTTGCCGCCCGGCAGCCGCGCATCGATTTGGATCCAGTTATTTTTGTTACCGCCGTCATTGCGAAGTATCGTGGGCCGGTCATTCAAATTGGCGATGACCAAGTCAAGGTCACCGTCATTATCAAGGTCGCCACACGCTGCTCCGCGGCCGACATGCTTTTCGCGGAAATATGCGCCGGCCTGACCGGCTACGTCCGTGAAGTTACCGGTGCCGTCATTGCGTACCAGCACATCTTCTTCCGGAAACTCGAAGTGAACATTGCCGTTCGCCACAAACACATCAAGGTAGCCGTCATTATCGGCATCGAAAAGAACGGCGCCCCAACCGTTGTACTGGCCGCATGCCAACGCCAACTTGGCCGGCGCCGTGCGGTCATCGAAGAAACCTTCCTTGTTCATCATCAGACAACCATATCCCATGTCGGGAACGTACACGTCAATCCAACCGTCCCGGTCCACGTCGCCCGCGGTCGGCCCCATCGACGAGACCCCTTGACCACCTTCGCCAAATGCCAGACCGCGAATCAACCCGTCGTTCTCGAACCGGCCTTCTCCCAAGTTGCGAAAAAAGTAATTCTCCATGGCATCGTTGGCCACATAGATATCGAGCAAGCCATCATTGTCAAGATCGACGATCGTCGCACTCATCCCGCGCCCTTCGGGGCTCAGCAAGCCCGCCTGCTGAGTGATCTCGGTAAACGTGCCGTCCCCGTTGTTGCGATACAACGCATCGGGTTGTCCACTGTAGCTCAATGGACCGGGATACCCCTTTGCCGCATAAAAGGCGCGGAATTTGCCGCCGTCATATTGCAGGTAGTTAACAACGTATACGTCCAGGTCGCCATCCCCATCACAGTCGAACCACGGTGCTGACAAACTCCAGCGCGCGTTGTCCAATCCCGAGGTTGTGGAAACGTCGGTGAACGTGCCATTTCCCTCGTTGCGGTAAAGCACGTTCTTGCCGTAGTTCAATACGTACAGATCGAGATCACCGTCGTTGTCATAGTCGGCGGCTGAACCGCCCATGCTGAATGCCTTGCAGCCAACTCCCGCCTTCTGGGTAACGTCTTCAAATCGGCCGTTGTGAAGATTGCGATACAGTCGGTTCGTCAACTTGTCGCGATACTTGCGGCCGCGGTTGTCACTGATCTCTTTGTGCCAACACGCGCACAGAAAATAAATGTCCAGCCACCCGTCATTGTCGTAGTCAAAGAGGACCACGCCGGCACCACTTCCCTCGACAATATTGCTCAGCTTATCATCACCAAAACGGTGTTGAAAATCGATCCCCGTATCCTGCGTCACATCAGTAAAAACAGGAAACTCCTGAGCACGAAGGGGGACGTATCCGAAAATCAAGAGGATCCCCAGCGCCAGCGTGATACATTTGGTCATCTACAACTTCCTCAGGTGCCGGTCGTTTTGTTGGCGGCATTGTTTTGTTGGCGGCATTGTTTTGTTGGCGATATTGTTGAGTCAGGGCCGTTGTTCGTTTACCTGTCGCGCCCGTAGGGTCCATGACAATAGCACGTTTCGAGGCAGTGTTCTTCCCCGGGCCGCATCATTCAAAGCGGTCGGAACCAGGGATACCATCCCATGCGGCTCCCATGTCAATCCACTCGATCAACGTGCGGCGTTCGAGTTCGGACAGAGCGGGTACGCTGCTCGCGGGGATCGGTTTCGCCTTGCTCTGGGCCACTTCACCATCCCAGGGCCGCGCTGTATTGCGGCCAAAAACATGCCAGATCAATGGACTCGTGCGTGCCTGGCCCGGGTCGACATACTGCCAGCGTCTCTGGTCCTTACCCTCGGTGCGTCCGGCCAGAAGACTGACGTAAGCACGATTGAATGGGGCGGTCTTTGGGGTCGCGGAGACTGGGCTGCCGGTCACTGGGCTGCCGGAGACCAGCTCCACGGGCCCGTTCAGCCGGGGCTTTGCATCGGTCGGGCCGTGGCAAGGCACACATTTCCGCTCAATAATCGGCATCACATCACGTCGAAAGTCAACCGTTCGTCGACGTGGTGGTGGCAGCGTCAAGGCAACCGAAGGTTGCATCATCGCGTCGACTAGCGAGTTCACCGGAGTCCGCTCACCATCTTCGTGGCAACCGATACAGCCGCGTGGCTCTCGATTCCTGGTCCAGATCCAGCCGCAAGTGCGCAGTGCCAAACCGTTCTCGTCAACCGTCTGCAGCTGCACCGGCGTATTGGCGGGCAACTGAACATTGAAGGAGCCGTCCGGCTTGATTCGAGTTTCACCGAGAATGCGCCGCTGTACCAATGGCGGCAGCCCGTTGCGCGTCGAACCGTGGCACTCCCCCTGCCCTGCCCCATCGGGCAAGTAGCAATTCGTGTCGCTGGCCCCAACGGGTAGACCTTCCAGAAAACGGACGCGGCGCGCCGTGGTCGGCGGATGCCATGCGGGATTGGCGAAATCGTTGGTGTTCACGTTCAAGCAATACATCTTGCCGTTCGGATCTTTTTCGTTGACAACGCTCGACCGGCCATCCGGTTCGCGCCCATCACGCACCGCCCGTGCTTGAACCTCATCGTACTTGGGGTCATCCAATAACGCTTCGACGGTTCCCGTCATGGGATCGAACACACACACACCATAACTCGCCCCGCCCCGCGTGGGACGCCGTGCCACCACCACCCGACCACCCGGCCAGGGACTCGGGGCCCGATAGACAAAGCCATCCGCCGGCGAAGTAATGGCCCGATAGCTGTGCAACGGACGGCGAAACGTGACGGCCGATAGTTGCCCAGATCCGTCACTGCCAAATTCCGACTCGACAAAGATCACCAGCCCGCGATCCGTCACACAGGGCATTCGCTTGACTGGCAGACCGCTCGGATCGCCGAACAACGCGTAGTCCGTGCCGTCAATATTCACACCGAATAAAGTGACACGGCCAAGCAAACCACGTTCCAGCGTGCTTCGTTGCCAACAGGCATAGACCAAACGGCCATCAAGCATTAAGAATGGGTCGGCGTCGTCGGAGAGATTGTACGTCAGACGCCGCACTTCCGATCCGTCCAGCTTGCACGAATAAAGATTGTGCGCGACACTCGAACCATCTTCGTTCATCGTGCCCGCCATGTCGCTCACAAACGTCAACTGATACCACGGCTCGCTCGAAACAATCGTATAGAGCGTTGCCTGGTAGCCCGGCTGGCGGCAATTGCCGCTGTCGCGCGTCACTTGCCGTACCGTGCCGGTGGCAAGCGTCATTTCAAAGATATTCCACGCGTCCGCCGCATGGCGCCGCCCGGAAAAAAGCATTCGCTTCGCATCAAACGATACGGCGGGGTCCGCCGCGCTATGAAACTGCTCCGTCAGCACGCGCGGCGCGCTGTTCGGCGATACTAAGAGAATGCGACCCTTCTGTGCCGCCAACTGGCACAAGGGACTGGTTCGCCCGTCCAAATTCTTGCGCTGCTGAGCCTTGTCGCCACGCACCGGTACCTGCGTCACCAGCAGCGGAGTGTCCGTCGCTCCATACGCAGGACAGACGACCATCGTGCCAACCATGCACGTCGCCATCAAGAAAATAAACATCCACACAAATATCCGCGCACACTCGAATCGCCACCACTCGGCGGACGCGCAACGAACGCTCTGCCGGGCAATTCGCCTCGGCACGGTCGCGTCAGGTGTCGCAAAGTTGGATGTGACGGATAACCCTGTTTGAAGACCCCAAGTGCTAGTCACGTTGGATAATGCCGTATTGCGTCAAAGGAACAAAAAAAAGATATAGAACGCTGGTCGATTCAAGATCCTGCCGCAAAGTCGCTATCGATCTGGCGAAGTCTTGCCAAATTCACAGTGCCAAATTCACAGTGCTCGCCCTAAGACTGTCGCTGGACCTGCTGGCAGAAACCGGGCAAATTCGCGCGCCAACCGGGTATTATGACGAAATCTCATTGCGATTTAACCCGAGTTACCTACTCCACCACAGACCACACGGGGGGGAGACAACGACCGCTCACCGCCTGGCGTGCTACCGAATGCTTTCGCGCGGGCGTTGTGTACCATACGGTGAACCCTCGCGTGAGGTTCGAACCGACCAGAATGGGTGAAGCGGAAATGAAGCGTTGTGGTGGGACAATAGCGATCGGGCGACATGGTTCGGGCGACACGGTGTGCCACGGTGTGCGAATCGAGATGGACATGGCACTCGCCCGCAAAGATTATCTCGAGCGGCGGTACCGGCCAAAGTGGAATTGAGGCGGTACTAGGCCGAACCGGTCGCAACGGGACCGGCGCGAGTTGGCGTAGTTCGAGGTTGCATGCGGTGCGGAACTCCCACCTCATCGCAAACGGAGATGACCGGATCGAGATGGCGAAAAAGGCTATTGTCATCGGGGCAGATCGTCACCATCGTCTGAAGTTGTTCGCGCAGTTGATTGCCCAACAGCGATCGAAAGGCGTCCACTTTCATTGGCTCGCCCAACACACGGAGACTACCATCCTGCTTGATCTCGACCACAATATCATCGCATCGACCGCGATTAGCATCGGTTGCCGCCGACGCCATCAGATCCCCTGGCAGCGTCGGCAGTGCAGGTGATGCCTCGGCAGACAAAGCAATCGGGTGCCGGGGGTAGGCACCGGGATCAAGCATGGGATCCGCTTTTTGTTGCGGAGCCTTCACGTGAGCGACCGATCTAATCAGGCGCGAGCCCAAGCCAGTCCCCATCACCACGATCAACCCGCCAACGGTCACAACGACCAGGGACAAGACGACCGACACGGAACGCGAAAACCGAGATTGTGTCATCATGGTTCAGATCCTCCAAGCTCACTACTTCCATTGTTGATGGTCGGGGCATTACCCCAGGGCACATCCTGGCCAACGCGGAGATTCAACTGGCTATTCGGAACTCCGTCGCAAATCTTCCGCCACGATTTGCAAAGAAGCGAAAATAGTCGATGGAAGGTTCCGATGTGCCAACGGAGGGCAAGCCACTGGTATGAACCCGGGTTAGCGTGCGCCGTCCACCAGCGGTTCCGAGGGGTAAACCGAACAACCGGTCAACGGTCTCCATGTACGTTTGTTGCGCACGGCCGTCGGTTTCTTGCTTGCGACCGTCGGTTTCCTGTTGGGGCGGAGAAGAAGACACGGAAGGGCGCCCTACCGTGATCCATTTCCCTCTTCGGTCCCGATCGAGCTTGCGCACGATCTTGCACGAGTTGGAAATGAAGTCGCGTGGCCGGGCCTAGCCGTAGCCGAGTTCCTGCAGTTCGCGTTCATCCATCCCGAAATGGTGTCCCAGTTCGTGCAACACGGTGATGCGAATCTGCTCCCGCAATTGGTCCGGATCGATGTTGCCCAAACGATCGCTGGCCAACGTCATAATTCCCTCGCGATAGATGTGCACCGCGTCGGACAACACCCCCGACTGTTCAACGCTCCTTTTCTCGATCGGGATCCCCGTATAGAGCCCGCATAACTGGCGGCGATCGGCAATGCCCGTTTGTCGCATCACACGGTCCGATGGATAGTCCTCGACATACATCGTTACTTCGTCCAGCAATCGATGGACTTGCTCAGGCATACCGGCCAACACCTGGTCCATCGCCGCATCAAACAACTCGCGAAATTCGGTTTGCATCATCGTTGCGCGGCCGAACAGATTGTCGTCAGTTTCGACCGTCCTTTCATATGCACGATTTCTCTTGGCGATGGCATCACGGCAGTGTTAGAACAATTCCGCAATCGGGCCGGCTCCCGCATCGACCAAGGGACGCCTTATCCCAGCAGGATCGAGCCAAGGGGTTGTTGGCGCAAGCCCAAGACTATGCCAGATGGAAGCAACGATCTCGGCCGGCGCCACGGGACGGTCGACCGGCTCACTCGCCACCGCATCGCTGCGGCCGATAACTTGGCCACCTTGCACGCCACCGCCCGCAAAATAGGTCGTGAAACAATGCGGCCAATGATCGCGGCCACCATGCTCGTTCATGCGCGGCGTGCGACCAAATTCCGCCACACAACAAACCAGCGTGTCTGCCAACATGCCACGCGCGTGAAGATCTTCAATCAATGCAGATACGGCCTGGTCGTACATGGGCGCCACTTGGTCGCGCAGCTGCGTGCTGGGACCGGATGGAGATAGCCCATGCTGATCCCACGTCGGTTCATGCTGTAGATCGACAAACGTGTTGACAGTCACGAATCGCACGTTCGACTCAACCAGACGTCGAGCTACGAGGCAACGCTGTCCGAATGGGCTATCGCCGTAGCGGGCGCGTGTCGATTCCGATTCATGTGCCAAATCCGCAGCCGCAAGCAGGTCTCGGCCCAATCGTGGTGATTGACGGCGTGCCGGTCGTCGATTGACGGTCGGATACAGAGAGCATGGTTCGTGGCAGGCACCGAGATATCCAGCCTGCTGGCCGGCAGACTGTCCGCGGTGGGTGAAACGAAGCGGAGCAGGCAGCACGACATGCGCTGGCAAGTTACCGCGGCGGCCTAATAAGTACCCTGCCAAGGAACCAACGTGAGGTGTCTCGATACCGTCAGTCCATTCGCGTCCCGAATGCATGCACTGCCAACCGGCATGATGCACGCCCGGTGAGGTGTGGTAGCAGGATCGCACGAATGCCAGATGCTGCGCGATCTGCGCATGGCGTGGAAACAGTTCCGACAAGAACAGACCCGGCACGCATGTCCCAATCGGTTGAAACGGCCCGCGCACTTCGGCGACGGCATCCGGCTTCGGATCCCACGTATCAATCTGGCTCGGTCCGCCCAGGTTGCAAATCATGATCACGCTGCGCGCAGCGCATCCGGCTCGAGGAACTACCGGGGACCGCTCCGGTTGGTCTGCAGCAAACGTGCAAGCCGCCGTTCCGGCCGCGCCAGCCCTCAAGAAGTTGCGCCGCGAGAGCGACCACTCGAATCCTGCCAGGTTCCAACTCATGACAACTTTCTCCCGGTAAGTGCCGCGAAAAGGACGCAACTCAAGGATAGCAGATCATGCTGCAACACGTTTCCATCAAGGCGTGTTTTGAGATCCGTTGTGCAGTGGCTTGGAACCGCAATCGCTTGCTTTTGCGCAAACGGACTTCAAATCGACCGGATCCTCGCATTGGAAGCGATTTTTGGACACGTTTTCAGGACAACGCTAGCTTCTTCGCACATGGCGATATCGATCGGCGGTCGGCGCTAGAGTTTGGTTCACATCCTGATTATTCTGCTGCCAATGACTCTGCCAAGTCGAACCGGTAACGACTCACCTTTTCATCACCGCAGTATGGCAACTACTTGGTCACGCAAGACAACCAGGCCCCTGCACCCCATTCCGGATTACGCTCAACGAAGGTCGGGTGTGGTGGTTGGATCCTCCGGAGTTGCTCGGGCCGTTGATACTCGCGTCCCAAGCAGTATGAGTTCGTCATTGCGCATGAAATACGGAGTACGTGCGACGATTTCGACATGGCTGGGCAAAGTACCAATTTGTTCTAGCTGGCTGGCCGTCGTAATGACAAAGCGATCCGAACTGGCATTCAAGAACTGCCAGGCATTGACAAACGGTTTGAATTCCCAGTCCTTGGTGCGTGGCGAGCCGAGCATCGGCGTGCCAGAATCCACTCCGGCAGTCACTTCGGGCGCGAACAGGTGGTCCATCGGTCGTTGCGTGTAAAACACCCAACTCGGTTCCAGAACGCCGAGCGTGCCGATACGTGGATCGTCACAACGCTCGAATGCCGCTGCCACAAACGAATCAAACGTCTGGTGACGGTCAACGCGCGCGGCGCCCAATGCGAACATCGACGTCGTCAACAAAACGGCGCCGATACTGAATGCCGCGGCAGCGCGGCCTGGTGAGTTGGCGCGCACGAAACCGAAGCCGGCGATGGCGGTCAGCATCGGAATGCAACCCAGCAGTGCTAACCACTCTTCGCCTGGCAAATAGGTCACCGCAGCCAAAGGCACGGCGACCGACAACCCCATCCCAACCAATCCCAAACAGGCGAGGGCGGCGCGTGGCCAAAACGCCGCCGATAACGCCGTACCTCGAATCCACGCGACGACAAACGCCGATACCAGCATCGCCACGGCGGGATAACAAGGCGTGATGTAACTTGGCAGCTTCGTCTTGGCAATCGAAAACAATCCCACGTAAACGCCGATCCAGCAAACGGCCAGAACGTAACCGGCCGAACGTTGATCGCGCGTTCGAATGCGGCGAATCGCCTCCAATACAGTGGGAGCCGCAAAGACAGACCAAGGAAAAAAGCCCACGAGCAGCGCCAATGGATAGAACAACAGCGATCCGTTGTGACCTTCATGTGACTGTGCCGCTCGGCCGAGATTGTGTTCAAAAAGAAACGCCTGCACCCAACGGCCGTCCGTGCGCAGTGCGACGGCGATGTACCAGGGGAGAGCAACGACCGCGACCACTAACAACGCAGTGAGGGGGCGCATGAGCCAACAGGTGCGCAGGAAATGGCGGGGAGCGAACGGACGCAACGCGCTCATCACCCACTCGCGGCACAGAGCGCCAACGCTCTCGGCAGACGCCATGTTCTCGGCAGACGCCCCGCGCTTGGGCAGACGTTGGATCAGTAGGTACATGCCAATTACTGCGGTTGGCAGGATCAGTCCAACGGGCCCCTTCGCCAACACGGCCATTCCCATCATGCCATACATAACCGCAGCCACACGCCAACGCGGGAACCAACGGTCCGGTCCGGCTGACCACTGATCGTGCCGCCCTGCGGGAAACGTGCCCATCACATAGACGAACACTGCCGCCGTGCTCCAGAAAATCAACAGACTGTCCGGGGTTGCCGCGCGCGCGGCCACGTCGAACATCAACGTGGTGACCAGGATCACGGCCGCCCAAAACCCGATTTGAGGTGAAAACAGCCGCCGTCCCAGCCCGTACGTGAGCAATGCGGTGCCAACCGCGAGCGCTGCGGACCAAAACCGCGCCGAGAATTCGCTGACTCCGAAAACGCTGTAGGCGGTCATCATGAACCAATACAGCAGTATCGGCTTGTGCGTGCGTAATTCATCGTCAAATACAGGCGTTACCCAATCGCCGCGCGCCAACATTTCAGCCGTGCAGCCCGCGTTACGCGGTTCGTCTCGGTCCCATAGCCGTGGCCCACCCAAATTGGTGAACAAAACCACCACAGCCACGGTGAGAATAATGGCCGCATGGCGCAAAGTGGACGTCATTGCAATCCCTCGCAGTTCGCTAATCCTTGCGGATCACCAGAGAACACTCGGCCAACCCTGGCCAGAAATGTTGTTCATCTGTGCGGAGTGTACGGAAATGCGCCGCTTCGCCACAACCTCATTTCTGCGTCAATGCAATATGCCCCGGCCTCGCGTGCCTACGCAACTGCTAGCAACACGCCGTCTAGCAAAGCAAGACACCCTAATTGCGGTG
>JAJRVM010000239.1 GCA_024277285.1 Planctomycetota bacterium | reverse complement strand
ACCAAGCAACCCGAAACTAAGCAACCCGAAACTAAGCAACCCGAAACCAAAAAGGTCCCATCCGAAGCGGCTCCGGCGAAGAAGGCACCCGCAACGCAAGCGAAGAAGAGTGACGGAGTGAAGGCGAAAGGAGCGGACCGTGACAACTGAGCCGAGCACAACCGGAACAACTCGCGAACCTCTTGCGGCCGAAACGACAACGAGCGAGTCCGCGTTCAAGGCGTTGCTCGGCGGCCCTGTGGCCGTGCTTGGATCGGCTCGAGTGACATCCGCGTTACTGGTCGTGTCGATGATCCTGGTCTTGCTGGGCACCGTGGCCCAGGTCCATATGGACATCTGGCAAGTCGTACATGATTACTTCCGCAGCTGGGTGGCCTGGGTCGATCTCAAAGTACTCTTCCCACCGACGTTTTTCCCTTGGGCAGCGCACACCGACTGGCACTCGCTTTCGATTCAGCGTTTTCCATTTCCTGGCGGGGCGATGATCGGGTTGGCGTTGGTGATCAACTTGACCGCAGCGCATGGGGTGCGTTTCAAGACGCGTGTACGCGGCCCACGTCTGGTCGGTGGCCTGTTGATGTTGGCAGTTGGGGCCGTGGCCACGTGGCTGGTTATCGAGACGGGGCACAATCGCCAGGGCGTCCAGGGCGAACCACTCCTGACACCTTCCACCTTGTGGATCTTGATCCGCGGTTGCCTTTTGGTTCTATTTCTCACATGCTTGTCGGCCCTGGTGTATGTGGCGGTACGAGTGAAGCGCAAACGTACAGTCGAATTGATCGTACTTGGGCTGTTCACATTGGGACTCGGTTCGCTGCTGGGGTGGGTATTGCTCGAAGGCGACGCGGCCGTTCTCAACGATTCGTCGCTGCGGATCCTTTATCGGCTGATTCAAGGCGAACTGGCTGCGGTGGTACTGCTGGTCGGTTGCGCGCTGTTGTTCAACAAACGCGCCGGTATCGCCTTATTACATGGTGGCATTGCCCTATTGATGTTTAGCGAGTTTTTCGTCAGCTACTATGCCGAAGAACAACAGATGACGCTCACGGAAGGGCAAACGATCGCCTACAGCCGCGACATCCGGTCGGTCGAAATGGCCATCACGACACTGGTCACGGGCACGCGTGACAGCGTGGTTGTCGTACCGGTGGTCAGCAAAGGCAAGACGACACGCTACACGCAGGGCGGAACGATCGCATTGGAAGGGCTGCCGTTCGACGCGGAGATTATTCGTTTCGACAAGAATTCAACATTGCGGGAAGTACGGCCGGGCGAAAAGAATCTGGCGACGGCCGGGATGGGTGAGCGTTACATTGCGGAGCCGGCGCCGTCACAAGGCTCGGTCCAGCGCGGCGGCATGGACATGGCGTCGCTGTACGTGAAACTGACCAACCGCAAGACGGGCGACGACCTGGGCACATTGCTGTTGTCACAACATTTTTCATCGATGCGTATTTTGATGAACAGTGTTGGCGTGGATCGCAAGGGATTCGGCCTGGGGTTGCGTTTCAAACGTTTCTACAAGCCGTATGAAGTCACTTTGATTGACGTGCGCAAAGACGACTACGTCGGCACCTCGATGCCACGCAACTATTCCTCGCAGGTCAGATTGAAAGATCCGACACGGAACGTCGACTTGGAAGCCAAGATCTGGATGAACAATCCGCTGCGTTATGCGGGCGAGACCTTTTACCAGAGCGGCTACAACCGAGGCCGTCGCGGCACTGAGTCGAGCACGCTCCAAGTGGTCAAGAACACGGGGTGGATGATTCCCTATGTTTCCTGCATGATTGTTGCCACGGGGATGTTGGCACACTTCTTCGTGATCCTGGTGGGGTTCTTGCGACGAGTACAATCCGATGCGGCAGCCGCAAACTAGGCTGCGCCGGCACGCGCCCCTAGCGCGGGACAGCCGGCCGCCGGCGCCTTGATCCCGACGTTCGCTCGGTGGGCGGTACCGCTTGTCGTGGTGATTCTGGGCGCTCTGTTTGTGGCGAGCAAGGGCATTCCGTCCCAGCGGGACCATTTGCAAGCGGACTTGGACCAATTTGGTTCGCTGCCACTGATGTACGAGGGCCGCGTAAAGCCGTTCGACACGTTGGCACGCAACAGTCTGCACATTCTTTCCGGGCGCGAGACGTTTGTGGACGGCAAAGGCCAACAGCAACCTGCCGTTCGTTGGCTGCTCGATCTGATCGCGAGACCGCAACTGGCCGAGCAACATGCCGTGTTCCGTATTGATAGCACCGATGTGCTGGAGACGTTCGGGCTTGAGCGGCGCAAAGGGAGCCGCTATTCGTGGGCCGAGCTTCGGCCGGGAATAATGGAATTCCAAAAACAAATCATGCTTGCCGGGAAACAGGCCCCCGACGCGCGTACGTTCCAGCAACGTAAGTTGTTGCAGCTGAACCAACGCCTGCACCGCTACCGTCTGTTGTCCGATGCGTTTCGCCCGTTGCCGTTCCGGCCGTTTCCCAGCAAGGAGGAGACCGCCAAGAATCGTGAGCAAGCGGTCAAGACGGTCGTGGCGATCGGGCGCCTGATGAAGCAAGTTCCGACCGTGAATAAGTCGCTGGCTTCGCGGCAGCCGCCGCTGGCAGCTCCAACCGGTACGGCCGACGAGCCTTGGCAGGCCTATGCCATTGCGAAGAACAACGCGTTCGCGGCACAGAATTTGAATAAGAAAGAACCTCCCGCTGCATTGGAGCGACTGTCGGCGGTTTTCGCCGCCTACAAGAACAGCAACGCGGTGGCGTTCAACCAGGCAGTGGCCGACTACCAGCGGTTACTGGCAGACCAACCACCGGCCGGTTACGATCCGCAAATCACCGTTTTTGAAGCGTCTTTCAATCGTTTCGCGCCGTTTTACAACGCGATTCCGCTGTACGGTTTGGCGCTGCTATTGACGGTGTTCGCCTGGCTGACGGCGATCGGCTGGCCACGCGTGTCGGCGCTGCTCAGAAGCAGCACCTTCTGGCTGATCGTGTTGGCCTTCGTGATACACACGGTTGCGTTGGGGGCACGCGTGATGATTTCCGGTCGCCCACCGGTGACGAACCTGTACTCATCGGCGGTCTTTGTCGGTTGGGGTTGTGTGGCGATCGGGTTGTTGTTGGAGTTGGTTTTCCGACTCGGTATCGGCAATTTAGTGGCGTCGATTGCCGGGATTGGCACGCTGATTATCGCGCATCAACTGGCCGGTGATGGTGATACGATCAAGGTCCTGCAAGCCGTGCTTGATACGCAGTTCTGGTTGACGGTACACGTGATCACGGTGACGCTGGGCTATTCCGCCACATTCTTGGCCGGGCTACTTGGGCTGGTCTTGGTTTTCTACTTGCTGGGCAAACGGCTGGCATTCCGCCGCAATGGCGCGACGAGTCCTGCGCCAAGCCGCCAAGTACTTAACGATCAAAGCCCATCTTTCGATCGGTTGGATGTCGTGAAAGTCTTAGGGGCCATGATTTACGGTACCGTCTGCTTCGCGGCCGTTTTCAGCCTCGTCGGCACGGTATTGGGCGGACTCTGGGCGGATGACTCGTGGGGCCGTTTCTGGGGATGGGATCCGAAGGAAAACGGCGCACTGATGGTCGTGCTGTGGAACGCACTGGTCCTGCATGCTCGATCGGCGCACATGGTCAAGGAACGGGGACTCGCATTGCTGGCGATCGGCGGCAATATCGTGACTGCGTGGTCCTGGTTCGGCGTCAACGAACTTGGGGTCGGTCTACACTCGTATGGCTTTACCGAAGGTGCGGCCCAAATGCTGTGGCTGTTCTGGATCAGTCAATTGGCCGTGATTGCCGTCGGCATATTGCTGGTGTTAATCGGAAAGTTTTATCAAAAGGAACCACACGCCAAAATGGCGGCGTAGGGAGTGTTGTTCCGTGGATTGAAGACCGTTCTGTTGAAGCGGCGTAAGACGATAGCATTTGAAGTAGTGGTGATACCGACTGTCTCGAGATAGACCGCTTTGAGATAGACAGTATTGAGATAGACCGCTTTGAGATGAGGCATTATCGGGTTACCGATTGGAAGACCGCTCATGAACGCACCCAATGAGCGCACGTTGTTGGCTCGAACGATTGGCATAAGCCGACTCGGCGTAGTAGTGATTGTTTTATGGTCTAGTTTGGCGAACGATGCCAGTTCCCAAACTTACGATTTCGACCCTCCCACTGATCATCGAGTGGAGTTGGGGGTACGCGGTTTCTTCACCGCCATGCACAAGTCGGGACAGATGAACCCGACGGCAAATTGCACACAATGCCACGGTGACGGCCACGGCGGCTTGAACGGTGGCGTCGCCCCCTCTTGCTACACGTGCCACGGCGCGTTTTGGAACACCGAACCCCGCCTGTCCTTCACCTACGAACGCCAATACCCCGACTCACATACAACCGTGATCAGCGACATCATGCCGCTGTCAGCGGGTGAAGTGGGAGGAGATTGCGCATACTGCCACTACAGTTATTACAACGGGAAACCGGATGAAAACAATTTCTACCACGCGCCTGGGCATGGGACTCCCTACGAAAGTGGCTGTACGAAATGCCACGGTGCCAACCTGGACAACGTGAACGGAATCGCGGTTTCCTGCAATTGGTGTCATCAGACCCAATGGGCCGATGGCGGCGTGCCTCCCGACCACATGAACCTCGATACCTTTGGCAACCCCGGCAACTATGGATCCGAATTGAAGGGTGGCATTGCCTGGCACCGATTCGGCTGGGCCGACCCTTATTCGGTCTTCAACCGCACCCCCAGGAGTCCCGATGGCTGCACACGCTGCCATGGACCCAACCTGAACGATGGTTTTGCCCCTTCGTGTACCAGTTGCCATGGACCTGGCGGCAGCAATCCGCCCGTGGATCACACGGTGCAGCTGGGCGTCTCGTCGTACCATAAGCCAGGTTACGAAACTCCGTACGCCAACGGTTGCACGGTTTGCCACGGGCCGAACCTGAATGGCGGCCCCGCCGTGCCCTCCTGCTACGGTTGCCACGGCAGTCGTTGGAACCCACATGACTTCGCCGAAGAGCGGTGGTTGCCGTACGGCGAGAACCCCTGCTCGGTCTGTCATTTGCCACCTGCGTACAATGGCGGAACCGATTCCACACCGGCCTGGAACCACGCATCGCCCAATCCGGTGCCGACCTATACCGTTAGCAGTTCCACCACTGCCGCCGTCGGGCAACCGACCGGGAAATCGGCCAAATGCATGGACTGTCATCATGGTGCCCCCGGCGGTCCAGCGGTCGAGGATTACGGTGGCAACACGGGTGGATCGTATTACGTCGACAGTGAAGAGGCGTTTGGCACGAACTTGGCGCAGCATCATCCGATCAGCCTTGCTTACCTGGATGCGGACCAGCGCGCGTTCAACGACCCCGCGAGCAGCAAGAGCGGACTCACTTGGGCAGGAACCATTAACGACGACATGCTCGAATCGGGCCAGCTTGAATGCACGTCGTGTCACGACCAGCATGATAACAGCAAGGGGAACTACTTGGTCCAGACCGCCAAGCAGGGGCTTTGCTTTGTCTGCCACCGGTTCAGCGATCCACCGCCGTTACAGCATCACATTCCCGGCCGCCTCGACCCGTGGGGCAGCACTCGTGGCACGACGTTCAACTGTACCATGTGCCACGGCGCGGACTTGACCGGTGAGGGCGGCGTCCCAGGTTGCACCACATGTCACAATGACTTTAGCGCGCCCGCCGCGCCAGCGGCCGGACATCACGGCGGCGACCGTACGAAGCCCTACTTCGACTGTGCCACGTGCCATGCCGATCCGCTGACCGGAGTGGTCACGGGGAACCAATTCGGCAATCTGTTCGCGCGGTCCTGCTACCAGTGCCACGACGACTTGTGGAACGTCGGTGGGAACGAAGCACCGCTGAACGTCGCGATGCCCGCGCTCGCGGGCACGGTTGGCCAGGCGGTTTCGTTCGACGCGTCCGGGATCACCGATCCCGAGGACGACCCGATCGCGCATCAATGGATGT
>JAJRVM010000238.1 GCA_024277285.1 Planctomycetota bacterium | reverse complement strand
GGTAAGCGCCCGTCACAACCATTCTTGATGGGTCGGCTATCCTGGCGTGCGTGTTGATGTTCACGACTTGATGACTAGGAGAACCGGCATGGCTCGTTCGTCCAATTCGAAGAAGCTCGCTTTGTGGCAGGGTCGATTTCGACGTTTCTTGGATTCCGGCCTGACGGTGGCTCGGTTCTGCGCGATCGAGCACGCGTCGGAATCCTCGTTTTACTTTTGGCAGAAGAAGCTCGGCCCGCAGACACGGCGACGGTCTGCCCGCGCAGAAGATCACAGTACTTATGCTGAACATCACGGCGTCCGTGCGGAAGATTGTCGTGCTCGCGCAGCACATCACGGTGCTCGCGCGGAAGACCGCGGCGCTGAGGATCACGGTGTCTTCCGTCCGGTGACGGTCGTACCGGCCGCTGGCGGTGTTGTCATTCAGCTACCGGGAGGTACGCGGATCGAGGTGGATGCGCACCATCTCGATGCGATCCGCGCGGTCGTGGCGGAGACGGTGCGGGTCGATCATGGCCAGGCGGCTGAACGGAACGTGTCTTCCGACAATGAAGTCAACCGGACTGTATCTTCCGGCAACCAGGTCATGTGTAAGCGCGGCGGGACCGTATCATGCTGAGCGTCCCGGCTATGGTGTCGGTTTTTTTGTGCACGCAACCCACTGATATGCGTAAGGGGTTCGATGGACTATCCGGCATCGTGCGCGGCGCGTTCGGAGCCGACCCGTTGGACGGCAGTCTGTACTTGTTCGTCAACCGCCGCCGCGATCGGATCAAGATTCTGCACTTCGACGGGAGTGGTTATTGGCTTTACTACAAACTGCTCGAAGCAGGCACGTTTGAAGTGATCGCCTCGGAAGGTGCGTGCGTACAGATTGATTCGACGCAGCTTGCGATGCTGCTCGGTGGCGTGTCGTTGGTCGGTGCCAAAAGGCGTAAGCGATATCATCGCGCATCGTAGACGAAGACGACCAACTTCCGGATGCGCCAAGCAACGATGAGCTTGCGTTTGCGATCGTTCGGTCCCTGGCCCAAGAATTTTTCGAGTTTGTTGGACACGTTCATACTTTTTGCGACGGTGCCATGTGCATGGCACGGGACGTGCTATGCGGTTTTGCATGAATCATGCACGAGACAACAAGAATGCAGGACGCAAGAAGGATTCCGCCCGCCAATCATCAGCCCGCAAGGACGCGGCGCTTAAGATCACGACGCCCACAAACTTGACGGCGTGTCAGGCGCTGATCGAGCAACTGGCTTGCACGGTTGATTCGCAACACAATACAATCGATTCGCAAACCCATGTCATCGAGACGTTGCGTCAAGAGAAGCAGGAGATCAAGCTGGCGTTCAACGCGCTGATGCATCACATCTTCGCCAAGCGCAGCGAACGTTATCTCAACGATCCCAACCAGTTGAAACTTGACCTGGGTGACGACGACAACGCGGCTGACGCCGCCGAAGGTCTGGCCCAGGCGGTCGAGGAGGCGGGCCTGCCGATCAAGGCGCACGTTCGTCGTGTCCGCAAGCCACACAGTGAGTCGCTGCCCGAGAACCTGCCGCATTATGAGGTCGAGGCAAATGTCCCCGAGGACGTCAAGAACTGTCCCGCGCACGGCCCGCGCAAGCTGATCGGCTTCGACACCACCGAGACGCTGGAGTTCGAGCGTCCCAAGCTTCGCGTTCGTGTGACGAAGTATCCCAAGTATGCGTGCCCGCAAAAATCCCTGTGTGGTATTGCCTCACCCGAGCGCCCCACCGGCCTGGTGGAAGGCGATCGATACGGTACCGGTGTGGCCGCCGAGATCATTACAGCTAAGTATGGGTTTCACATGCCGGTGTACCGGCAGCAGGACCTGTTCGCGGGAAGCGGCTGGACGCCGGCGCGTTCGACGCTGTTAAACATCCTGACCGCTTCGGCCTTTGTGATCGAGCCGCTGATCGAACACTTCAAGCGGTCCGTGCTGGCCGACGACATCGTGGGCACGGACGACACGCATGTAACGCTGATTCTGCCGGAGACGATTCCCAAACCTGACCCCAGCGATCCGAAGTCCCAACGAGTTTACGAAGTACTCAGCAAAGCCATGGCCCAAGAGCGCCGTAGCGTGATGGCGCGGATGTGGGCGTATCGCGGGGTCACTGTTCCGCTGAATGTGTTTGACTTCACGGTGAGTTGGCACCGCGACGGTCCCGAGTTGATGCTGGCTGACTTTACGGGGACCTTGCAGGCCGATTGCTATGCTGGTTATGAAGGGATTGCGCTGAGCAGTGAGGGACGCATACGACGGGCATCCTGCGTGGCCCATGCACGGCGCAAGGTGTTCGATGCGAAGGAATCGTACCCGCTCGAATCGGCGGTGGTCCTGGCGAAGTTCCAGCAGCTTTACGATATTGAGGATCAGGCCAAGACGTTATCCTCCGAGGATCGTTTGACGTTGCGGCAATCCGCCGCGATTCCGGTGTGGGCTGATCTTGAGGCGTGGCTCGATAGTAAGGCGGCCACACAGGTGTTGCCCAAGAGCCAATTGGGTAAAGCCGTTGGCTACCTTCGTAACCACTGGAAGCCGCTGCAAACGTATCTGACCGACGGTCGCATACCGATCGACAACAACGACGTCGAGCAACTGATGAAGCAGGTGGCGTTGGGCCGGAAAAATTGGTTGTTCATCGGCAGCGTAGCCGCCGGTGCGCGTGCTGCGGACTTCCTGACGCTGGTCAGTAGTGCGTTGCGCAACGATCTGGATGTTTGGGCCTATGTCAAAGACGTTCTTGATCGGCTATTGGCCGGCGAGACCAACTACGCGGCGCTCCGCCCCGACGTCTGGCGCGTAGCCCATCCCGAAGCGATTCGGAAATACCGCGTGGCCGAACGCCGCGACCGAGCCGACCGCAAGCAATACCGCCGCGCCGCCCGAAGACGAAGCCGCCGCAAATCGACCCGATGATCCACAGCCCAGCAATCGAAACCGACGCCGAACCCATGGTCATGGTGGGCGCTTACGT